>NZ_CAKJTR010000029.1:0-6251 GCF_917627355.1 Protofrankia sp. Cj3
GGTGACGACGTAGCGATCGCGTCCGCGTGCGCTCAGGGTCACCAGGCTGGCCCGGCGATCGGTGGGATCGGTGGCGCGTTCCACCAGCCCCTCGGTGGCCAGTGCGGCGACCTGGCGGCTCACCGTCGAGATGTCGAGGGCGAACACCGCGCCGAGGGTGGTCAACCGTACCGAGCCGTGGTCGTACAGATAGCTGAGAAGCAGATAGGCGGAACGGTCGAGAGGCGGGCCGGAGCCGTCCGCGATGGCCATGCGGAACCGTTCGGCCCGGCGGCCGAGCACGGCCAGCTCATGCTCGATCTTCTCCAGCGCCCGATGATCGAGTGCTTGTTCATTGTCCACCTCGGCCTCATCCCTACGCCATGTCATCCGTCCGCGGCGTCTCGGATCTCTACAGATTCTTGTGGATACACCATCGGCACGAAGCGGGTGTCCTGGGGCCGCCGCGACGGATCCGTGGAGCGGCCGCTGGCGCCTGGCCGCGTCCGCCCGGCTGGTTGCCGTTGGCGTCAACCCGCACGGGTGTGTGCCAGACCACGGCTGTGGTGCCCGACTCGTCCACGCCACGTGTCGAATCTGCCGAATCAACGGCTCTCGGTGTGGTTCGGTTGTCTGGTGGCGTCGAATCCGCTCAAAGCCGGGAAAGAGCTGTGGAGCAAGAACCGTCGACGGGTGCTGGTGGCCGCTGGCGTGGTCGTCGTTGCCCTCGCCTACGGGCATCACTCACCCGAGGTGAAGACCGAGCGCGCCGAGATTCCGGCGGGCTACGAGTCCGCGGGCCGGGAGCTTGCGGTCCACGCCGAGGCCAAGCCCGAGAAGCCGGTGCCGCTGCTCCTCGTCCTGCATGACGACGAGAGTGACGCGGCGACGATCGAGAAGGACAGTAAGGTGTCCGCGCTTGCTGATCAACAGAAGTTCGCTCTGGTGTATCCGGAGGCGGTGGCCAGTACCTGGCAGACCAACGGTCAGGACGCGCGGTATCTGTGGGACGTGGTCCGTTACGTCGCCAAGGAGCGATCGAACATCGATATGTCCCGGATCTACATCTGGGGTGCGGGAGAGGGCGGCCGCCTCGCGCTCACGGTGGCCTGCGGCCCGCTCGACCCCGCCCAGCAGCCACTGTTCACGGCGGTCGGGACGGTGAACACGGTCGGGCCGCTCCCCGCGTGTCCTTCACGGGTCCATGTCAAGCCAGTGGCTCTTGCGCCAGGGCGGAAATGGAACGAAGCCACGACCAGCGAGCTGTGGAAATTCTCAAAGGACATCAAGGGCTAAGCGGTCGCCGCTCCCTGATCGAACGCCCTATTGCCGGTCACTCTAAGCGGCCACCGAAGGCCACGCGATGATGGTGTTTTCGCGTGGCCTTCGGTCTGAAGCGAGCTGGAGATCCCGGCAATTTGTGGATCAATCCTCGACCCGCCTCGTCGGCTGTCGTTGAGAGGGCTCCCGCCGGTCGGCTTGGCCGGGGGGGTGGCACGGCCGACCAGCGGGAGCCCAGGACCTCCGCCGGCCAAGCGCACTGTGGGGGGGGTTCAGTGCGAAAGGCCGGGGAAGCCCGTGTTCCGCCGGGCATTGCGAGCCGGGGGGGTTGGCTCGATCCGACCAGCGGAAGTCTTTGGAGACATCCAGTTGTGGTTTGGGACCGCCAGACCGGTGTTTATATCGACAACACCGATCTGGCGGTGAGGTTCACGCGTGACCGGAGGGGGAGGACACGCGTGAACCCGCTATATGTTTTTCAGAGGCTGACTGCGTCAGTCATATCAGTGAGATGAAGGAGTCAACGAGCGAGGCCGCTGGCCGCTAACTGACCCGGCCGACTGAGTATGACGTGGTGTAGATATCTCTGAGCGAAACGACTTCACCGGACTTTGGTGCCGCCCACATCTTGCCACCGCCGGCATAGATGCCGATGTGGTAGATGTTTCCCGGCGTACCAAAGAAGATGAGGTCGCCGACCTGCTTATTGTACTGCGACACATGGGCCGTGGCTTCGTACTGTTCTTCCGCGGTGCGGGGGAGACTGCGGCCGAGCTGTTTGAAAACATACTGAACCAGGCCGGAACAGTCGAAGGAGTAGGGGCCCTCCGCACCATACACGTAAGGCTTGCCGGCTTGCTGCGCGGCCAGATAGACAGCTCTTTCACCGAGCGATCCGACTGGCATCGTAGCATCCGCTGTATCGGAGGTGGATACCCGAAACGCGGCAGCAGCGGCCGAGCCGGCGGCCTGCGCCGGAGGCGCGGGGACCGGACTGGGCACCACCGTCATAGTACCAACGTTCGAGGAGCGAGCCGACTGCAGGGCATCCGTTCCGTCGAAGATAGCAGTGATCTGTGTGGTGGTGAGAACCTTGGCAGTGTAGCTCGCAAAGCCCTGCTCGTTAGTATACAGGTGCTTGAATGTTGCCCAGCCGTCAGGCAGCTTTACCTGAATTTTGATGAGCTGGTTTGACAGCGGCGCGTGGGTCGTCCCGTCCTCGAGGGAGAAGCCCATGTCAATGGGCTGGTCGGCCTGTACTGACACGTCCGGATTAGTGACCCTGAGCGCGACACCTGACTTGGGGTGCAGGTCAGCCTGATCGATCACATGGCTGGTGATGGACCCGGGGCCAACCGAGGTGGCCGGGTTGATAACGGACGTGCGCAGACCGGCGAGTGACGCCTGGCTTCCGAACTGAGAGCCAAGGGTGATCCGGGAACTGACCGAAGTCTCGTCCATCCCTGAGTCGGTCGGGGCGCAGCCGGCCAGCGCGACGCCTGACACCGCAACCGTGCCGGTTGTCATCGCCGCGACCGCGGCACGTGCCCGGACGCGGCCGGGGGCCGACGGCGGAGCGGGCGCGCGGTGCCTGCCGCGGGCTGGACGCCCAGGTGTCTCGGCCTGAGGTCGCAGCGAGGACAGCGACGCCGTCGGCGACGAACATGGCCATATTGCCGGATCAAGCTGCACATCGGGCGCAGACAAGACTGTGATCCTTCCCGTTCGCCTGCGAGGTGAGCTGTCGGGTTCGGGCTGGGCTGCCCGGTGGGCCGTGCGACCAGCACACGACTCACTTCACCCCTAGGTCGGCACCGTGGCTCGGTGCCAAACCGGTGGAGGATGGGTCCCCCGCTCCTGCCCTGGTGACGACTCGGAGGGGACACCGGGGCCGTGGGCAGGATTCGGCGTTCGGCCCGGTGTTGTCGTGACGTCGGCGCGAGACTAGTTCAAAAGGATGGTGCCAGCAAATACTAGTCCCTCACAACTACGGCGAGTACTCGCAGAAGTGACCATAGCGGTTCCTCTCATCCTCCTTGCCGATCACTCGCCGCTCTATCTTGATCTGCTGGCCACTGCGACAGGTCGCCCAGACGGAGGCTTGCCATGCCATGACCCACAGGATGCGGAAGATGACATTACGCCATAGCGGTGACGGTCCGGCGACGGGGGGGTGCTTGAGTGCCGACAGCTATATATCGCTGACATGTAGTAGCGAAAATTGTCTTAATGAATAGGCTCGCTAGATTACGCACTGTGTCAGCCGTTATGGGATTTCCCGCTCCGAAATCCGCTGTGCGAGAGGATGTCCGCGGCCTGGGACGGGTCGGCGTCAGCGGCGCCGGGCGCGGGTGTCGCGGCGGGAGAGCAGGCCCGCGGTCTGCAGGACGTGCAGTTCGACCGCGAGTTCGTGAATCTCCGGGGGCAGGGAGCGGTACTGGCCGGACAGGGCCTCGACGGCCGCCTGTGCGCGGTCCGCGAGATCGTCCAGCGCCCGCTGATGGGTGCGCATCTGCGCTCGCTCGTCCTGGATCGCGCGGACCGTCTCCTCCTGCCACCGCCGGGTGCGCATCAGGCGCTCGCTGGCGTCGGCGGCCTGCCGCTCGGCATCCTCCAGCCGCCCAAGGATCTGATCGAGCTGCTCCAGTCTTGTCGCCAGCTCGGCGATAAGATCGTTACGGACCGGGTATGTCGGCTGGGTCATCGGATCGCGTCGCGGATGTCGCGGATGTCGCGGTCGACGTCACAGGTGATGGTGTGGATACGGCGGGGGGCGTCGTCATTGCCACCCACGCCCGCGTTGCGACTGAGAACGGATTGTAACCGTACGCTGCCGCTAGCCCGCGGCTGGGACGGCAGTTGACTGTGAACTCCCGCACGAAGGCCTGACACAGGCGATTACGGTAGCCGACAGCGTGGTCTCCGTGAATCCCGCTGTCGGGTGATATGTCGTTGTTCCTAGTATGAAATAGCTATCGAACGAAGCCGCGGTGCGGTCCTGCTGGGTACGGTATAGTCCTGACGGGCGGTATCCCAGCCGGGTCGGCGGGGCCGCGCCGTGGTAATTCCCATGGCCCGGCCTGTGGCACTGGTTGTGCCAGTTGTGCTGGCTCGAACGGAGGCCACCCGCGTCTGGCGGGAGCTTCGCGGCGCGGCCAGCTCGGTGGATAATTTGCCTGGTATTGTGGCGCCTTCAACACCCTGCTCAATTTTTACACACGGGACGCCACGAAACATGAGTTCGGTCGGTTTTTGGGCGTCAGCCACGCAAAAAATGATGATCGCGGCCTTCTGCTATACCGGTCAGCTCGTCGGTGTATCGGCTCCACCGGCGAGCTGACCGGACCGGCCGCGAAAGCCAGCAGCAATATTCACGAGCGTCCATCATGCTATCAGTTGATATTTGAGCGTACCACGGTACGAGGCTACAGCCAGCCATTCCGTTTGAAGGCTCGGTGCAGGGTGAAGCAGATTGCCGCCATCAAGCAGAGAGCAGCGGGATATCCCCACGGCTGCCGCAGTTCGGGCATGTGCTCGAAATTCATCCCGTAAATGGCGGCAACCGCTGTCGGAACCGCGGCGATGGCGACCCAGGCACTGATGCGGCGCATGTCCTCGTTTTGCGCGATGGCCACCTGTGTCAAGGTCGCCTGAATAATTGACGACAGCAGCTCGTCGAATCGAGCTATTCGTTCGGTGACCTGTTCGAGGTGGTCGGCCACGTCACGGAAGTATTCCTGAATGCGCGGGGCAATCCCGCCGACGTCCGGTTCGGTGAGCGCTCGCAGCGGAGCGGCGAGTGGCGTGACAGCGTGCTTGAGCTCAAGCACCTCACGTTTGAGCTGGTAAACTTTACTGGCATCGGGCGGAATCGATCGGTGAAAGACCGATCCCTCGGCGTCGTCGATGTCGATTTCAATCTTCTCGGTAACCGCCAGGTAATCGTCGACAATCTGGTCGCAGATAGCGTGGAGGACAGCCGACGGTCCGTGGCGGAGCATTTCCGGGTGCGCTTCCAGCCGGCTGCGCAGGGCTTGGAGCCCGCCATGTTCCCCATGCCGGACCGTGACTACGAAATCCTGGCCGAGAAACACCATGACCTCGCCGGTGTTGACGATCTCCGATGTCGAGGTCAGCTCCTCGTGTTCCACGTAACAGGCGGTCTTGAGGACGACGAAAAGGGTCTCCCCGTATCGCTCCAGTTTCGGCCGTTGATGGGCGGTGACGGCGTCCTCGACCGCGAGCGGATGCAGCCCGTAGACATCGGCGATATTGGACAGTTCCGTCGTGCTCGGTTCGTACAGGCCGAGCCAGGCAAAACTGCCGCGGTGATCCCGGGCAACACGCAGCGCATCGGTATGGTGGATCGATCGCGGATCGCGGTAGCCGTCCCGGTATATGTGACACGCGATCACTCGGCCGGGCGGTGTCGAAGGACTCTCCGGGCGTATGCGGCGGCGTTTGGGGACCATCCGGACCAGTGACACGGGCTTGCTCAGGGCGCCGGCCAGCCATCCTGCCGCGGTTGACGGATGGCTGGCGGCAGCCTGTGCGAACGGAAGCTGCCCGTTGTGCCGATTACCGCTGTCGTCAGCAGACTCCTTGTTGTTCATTTCCGGATCATCCTGTTCATGTCCTTCGCTTAATTGTTATGCGGTCGATAGTTATGCCGGTCTGGCTTTTTTGGGTACCAGTGTTTCGGGCGGGCGCTGGCGCGCATCGCCGTGCGGTCGAACGGTGCTTCGCTGGCTGGCGCCACGGCATTGAGTAACCATCCTGTTCCAATCGGTCGCGGCTGGACTTTTTGTGGCCTTCTTGTCAGTACTTCTACCCGTACCTGCCTGATCCTCGTTACCGGCGGGGGTGCTCGACGAGCCCTTCTCCGATCATGCCCCGCTGAGAGCGTGTGGGAGATCAGGCTTTCGATCAGTGAGCCGCGTCCAGGCGGCCCCTGGCAAGGCGGGAGGCCGAAGCGATACCGGATGAGTTGT
>NZ_CAKJTR010000029.1:6663-7205 GCF_917627355.1 Protofrankia sp. Cj3
GGGGCCTCTTGGCCGTACTGAAGTGGCGGTACTGAATATTTGATCATGATTTGTGCCTTGCTGATCGTTTCTACGGATGATCTGAAACAGTCTCAACACTGTCCATGGCCGGTGCCTCGGCAGGCTTTTCGCTAGTGGTCGCTGCCGGAAGTTCGCCCAGGGCCTGCCGGCGCCTCATGTCGTTGTCGTCGCCTCCGGTAGAACACCGCTACCGGGGCCTGCGCCGCCTCGCGACGCATCCGCCTGGCATCCGACATACCCCGAACAACTTCCGGCGGCGACCGCTAGATCCTCATCCGGAGGCGCGGGGGTATCCGAGCCGGATGCGGCGCGGCTCTTGACGCCACCGGCGTCTTGCGGGCCAGCCGACGGCGACGGTGGTGGTTCGCGATCTTGCGGGCGATGGGCGGTTTGTGCCAGGCCAGGTGTTGGTTGCCGTGCGCGCCGGCCGTGATTGAACAGCTGGGTGATCTGTTGTGATTGACGATGGATAGCGAAGTTGAAATGTTGGGTATAGAGTTTGTCTGATGATTAAGAGCGTC
>NZ_CAKJTR010000029.1:7848-39152 GCF_917627355.1 Protofrankia sp. Cj3
TGGCAATAGGGGTGCGGATCAAGGAGGGGGTTGGGGTGCGTGTATCGCGAGGCTGCGCGGGGAGCCACCGGCGGTGGTGGGTGGGGGCCGACGAGCCGGGTACCCCTGTATCGCGCGGCGATGGATGGGGAGCGATGACGCGCGGCGCCGCCTGGGCGGCGCGAGCCGGACAGCCCCGCTGCCGGGCGCTCCAAGGAGCGTCGATTCAGCCGCTGGCGGCTCGGTCGTCGCCTAGCGGTCCCGTATTGGCAGTGCGCAGGCTTGGGGGTGGCAATGATGTCCACAACAGGGCCGGAGGGGACGGCGACGACCGAGAAGGCCAGAGCCGGCGAGCGGGACGATTCGAGCGGGACGTCCCTGCCTGAAATGATCAAAGCGTCGCATGACGCCGCGACACACCTTGTTGGTCTTACCTTCACCGAGGCCGCGACCTCGGGGGATCCGAGACGCGCGTTGCGAGCCGCCGACACGGCGGTTGCGGCGATCAGCGCCCATATGTACGCCGTGCAGACATCCGTCTATCCCATGGCGCGTCGCCGCCTCCCGGACAGTCGGCCGCGCATCGCCGAACTGTGTGCCCAGGGACGGGAAACCGCGTCGGTGCTACGCGGCATCTCCCAGTACATCCAGGGCGACGTCCACCGGCCGGACGAGTCGATGGGCAGGCTGCGTGAGCGTCTTGCCGAGCTTGAGGAACAGCACATCGCGGCGGAGGAGGCCCTGGTCGCCGATCTCGACAAGGCGCTCTCCCCAGACGACCGGCGCCGGATGGCCACCGCGTTCCGACGATCGATGCGGCGGGCACCCACCCGCCCGCATCCGCACCTTCCCCGCACCGCTGTCGTCGGGAGCCTGGTGCTGCGGCTCGCCGGGAGCTGGGATCACATCCTTGACACCATGGACGCCCGCATTGCCGCGGATGGACCGGTGCGCGCACCAGCACCGGCGGGCCTGTGGGGCTGGTACCTGCTCGGCCGCCCGGTCCCGCCGCCGGACACCGCCGGCACCGCCGCCGGTAGCACCGCCGCTCAGCGGCCGGCCCCCAGCGCTTCCCCGGCGGCGGGGGCGGGGGAGGGCGGGCCCTGAGGCGAGTGGCGGCCGCGTCGGTAGCCAGCCAGGGCGATGCGAAGGTTTTAGCATTGCGTGCATGGGACGTGCCCGTGCGCAGCGTGTGGCTCTTGCGGATCTGCTGGATGAGGTCGGTCCGGCTCAGGCTACGCTGTGTGCTGGCTGGACCGCTCATGATCTTGTTGCTCATTTGGTGACTCGGGACCGGGTGCCATACGCACTGCCTGGTTTCGTGATTAAATCACTGCATGGTGTGACGGCGATGGCGGAGAGAGCCACCATGCGCGGTGATACCTTTCCGGACCTGGTGAGGATATTCCGTGACGGTCCACCATGGTGGCATCCAACCCGTTTCGGCTTGGTCGACGACGCCGCGAACCTGGTCGAGTTCTTCGTCCATCATGAGGATGTTCGACGGGCCAGGCCAGGGTGGAGCGGATCCCAGCTCGACGACGGGATGCAGCGGGCGCTCTGGCGATCGTTTCAGATGTTCGGCCGGGCCGCCTACCGACGGTCCGCTGTCGGGGTGGTTGCTGAGCGCGCCGACGGCCCGGGGCGGGTCGTACTGCGTCGTGGTGCCGGTGAGGTAACCCTCGTCGGTAATCCGGCCGAACTCCTCCTGTTCGCCTTCGGCCGCCGCGACCATGCCGTCGTTGATGTCCACGGTGACAATGGCGTGGTCGCGGCCTTCACCGGTGGAGAGGCCAGCCGGTGACCGGTTGTGGTTGCGGGGCTCGGCGGTGCCCTATAACGCCATCACCACAACAGCGCGTAGGTCTGGGCACCGTTGGGCTGTTCAGTCGGGTTGACCAGGGCGGAATGGACGTTGCCCGCGTCCGGACTGTTGAAGTACGCCTCGTAGGACAAGACGTCGGCGTTGGCGACGAACGTGTCGTGCATCTTCCGGATGTAGAAGGGGTTGTCCCCACCCGACTGCCCGGCTGCCGCGGCACCGGTGTCCTGCTTGCCGACCAGTCCCCATTCCGGTACGGAGAACTTCTTGCCGTGCGCGCGGGCAAATCTGATCACTGAGCAGAGCCCCTCGGCTTCGTTGCACTGGGTGTTCCAGGAGTTCTCGTCCGTGCTTGCCGGCCACATGTCGAAGGTGTCGATGCCGATGACATCGACGTACGCGTCACCCGGGTAGAAGTCGAATGCGCCGTCGGTATGTGCGTTCATCGTCCAGTCGATCCGGACCTGGGCAGCTGTCTGCCGGATGGCACCGACCACCTGTTGGAAGCAGCCGACCCACGACCCCGGCCTGCTCGAGGCCGACCATGGGAACCAGCTGCCGTTGAATTCCCAGGCCAGCCGGACAACGGTGGCCGCGCGGCCCTGGTTGGTCAGCCACCGGCCGAACTCCTGCCAGTGGGAGTTGTAGGCTCCTGACGCGCAGGCGCCGATGTCGCCGCCGGAGGCGGGGAAGAACGGCTGACTGATCACCCAGGTGCCGGGGAAACCGGCGAACTTCTCCGGGCCCGCGCCAAGCCACGGATGGGTTATCGTTTCCCAGCTTGACCGGTCGGCGAAGGTGACGACCACGTCGACCGGCCGTCCGCGAAAGGCCGACCACTGGTTCGCCTGTGTCAGCGTGCCCGCGGCGACGCCGCTCATCCACCCGGCCGTTGCCTGCGCTGTGGCCGCCGATCCGGTGGGCCCGTCGGCCGTCATGGATGTGCCGGGCGCCCCGGCGGTCACGGCGGCTGATCGGACGGTGGCGGCGCCGGGGCTGGCTGGGGGGCTGGCCGGGGGGGTGAGCGTGCCGGCGGTATCGGCTGCGGATGGAGCGGGTGTGGCTGCCACCATCGCGCTCTCGACCTCGTTACGGCCGGTGGGAGCGATGCGGCAGCCGAGGCTCGTGGTTGCGATCGTCAGCACACCCAGGCCGGCGAGCCAGAGCCGGCCGCGCCGCGACAGCACCTTGCGCACCGAGGTCCTCGGGCTGCCGGGTGCATGTGCGTACCTGTTCTCGGCAGTGATCCGGCCGGCTTCGTGTTGCTCCGTTGTCAGACGCGTTGAATCAGTCAGTGTTGTGTTTCGGAGTGGTCTCCGTGTTTTTTTGAAGATTTCTTGGTGTTTCACACTCGACCTCCTCCGCTCGAGAAGGCTGCGACACAACAGGGTGCGCACGATCCGTAGCTGGGGGAAGTGTCTAGGCGACGGGCTTCAGCAGGCCTGGCGTGGGCGGGCGGCAGCAAAGTCATCATCGGACGATGAGGCTACACGGACCCGGTTCAATGCCCTGCGGATGGGTATATCAGCAGGTCAAAGAGTTTTTGATCAGATCTCCGTGTGAAGGTGGAGCTGGTGCGGTCCGTCGTTTGTTGTGTTTATATTGTTCTAATTTGGTGAAGGAATGTGTTTTCAGGCAAAATTGCCTGTGTCCGTTGTTGCTGTTCGGGCCCGTCAATATCTGGACTGGACCGCGGCGGCTTGTTCAGGGCTGTACGGCAGCTGTGGCGAACGCCACGCCCACCGTCACGAACGCCTCGTCCACCAGATCGGCCAGGTCGGTGTCGTCGTTGGCGCTCAGCCACGCCGTGTGGGCGGCTTCGAACACGCTCAGGGTGACGCCGGCGATGAGCGCGGGCCGGAGGTCGGTCGCTGGATCCGTCGCCATCCGGTTCGCCATCGCATCGGCCAGCATCGTGCGCAGGACCAGCTGTTTGTCGATCCTGCGGGCACGCAGCGACGGGGTTCTCTCAATCAGGCCGTTGATCGCCACGGACCGCTCGCGGTTGCGGCTCATGTCTTCGATCAGGGGGGTGAGGGCGTTGCGTGCAGCCAGGAGCGCGGGCTCGTCGGCCGGCCGGGCCAGCGCGGCCTGGCGGAACTGCTCCCCACGGGCCTCGACGTGCGCCAGGACCGCATCCTCCTTCGTCTGAAAATACCTGAAGAAGGTGCTGCGGGACACGCCGGCCGCCGCGGCGATCGCATCCACCGTGACGGCGTCGAAGCCGTGCTCGAGGAACAGCTCGACTGCGACCTGCGCCAGGTCACCGCGGACGGTCGTCCGTAGCCGTTCCCGGAAGGCGGTTATCCCGGTCGGGTTGGTCATAGAAGTCACCTGCGTGGTCGTGGGCGTCGGATGCGTCCGTTGATGTTCGGGGCTACCACAATGATCATTGTTGCTCCGCGGCTGTTTCGCGAGGTGGTGATCTACGTCGCCAAGCCGATCTCAAGTCGATCTCCAGAGATGAAGTGTAGGCCACATCCCGGCGCCGTTTTCGATACATAGATACTTGGTATCGTCAATGATACTGAGTATCATCCTTTATATGTTTTATTGATCATGGGATGTGCTCCTATCGGCGAGCGAGAGGACTGTCCAGTATGACGGCCGGGGTGGATGGAAGACGCTCGTCATCGGTGACCTTCGCGGCTCTCAGCCTGTCGGCGCTGACCTTCTCGCTGCTGCAGACGATGATCGCGCCAGCGCTGCCGACGATCCGGGCGGAGTTCGGCGCGAGCCAGGCGGGCATTGCCTGGATCATGACGGCCTACCTGCTCAGCGCATCCGTGGCGACCCCGATCCTCGGGCGTCTCGGAGATGTCTGCGGTAAGAAGCGCGTGCTCGTCGTTATGCTCGCGGTGCTTGGTATCGGCACAGTGATTGCCGCGCTTGCGACGTCACTGCCCGTGATGCTCTTTGCCAGGGTCGTCCAGGGGGTGGGTGGAGCGATCTTCCCGCTCGCGTTCGGGATCATCCGGGACGAGTTTTCGCCGGAGAAGGTCGGCAGCGCGATCGGTGTCGTGTCAGCTGTGCTCGGGGTTGGTTCCGGGACGGGGACGGTCATCTCCGGGCCGATCAGCAGCCACCTGGGCTATCACTGGCTGTTCTGGCTGCCCGCGATGGCCATTGCCGTGGCGCTGGTGACGACCATGCTGCGGGTGCCGGAATCACCCGTCCGCGTGGGTGGAAACGTGTCGGTCACCGGCGCGTTGCTGCTTGCCGCCTGGCTTGTCGCGCTGCTTCTCGGGATCAGCCAGGGGCCCCGGTGGGGATGGGAATCCGCCTCGGTTCTCGGTCTGTTCGCGTTGGCGGGGCTGCTCATCGCACTCTGGCTCGCTGTTGAGAGCCGTAGTGCCGAGCCGCTTGTGGACATGCGGATGATGCGGATTCCCACGGTGTACCGGACGAACATCACCGCGGTCCTCTTTGGCTTCACGATGTTCTCGGTGATGGTGTTCGTACCGCAGTTCGTGGAAACGCCTCGGTCGGCAGGCTACGGGTTCGGGGCGAGCATCACCGCAGCTGGCCTCTACATGGTGCCGGCCAGCGTATTCATGCTGGTAGCCGGAATATTCGCCGGCCGCATCGGAGCCCGGTACGGCACGAAGATCCCGCTCCTCCTGGGTACGCTCATCGCGACTTCCGCCACCAGCGTCCTCACGTTCGCGCACAGCCAGAGCTACATGATTTACATCGCCACCTCGTTGCTGGGAGTAGGTATCGGGCTGGGCTTCGCGGCGATGTCACACCTCGTGGTTGTAGCGGTTCGCCCTGACCAGACCGGAATCGCGTCCGGGATGAACGCCAACATCCGGACGATCGGTGGTTCCATCGGCACCACCGTTACCGCCACTGTCATCGCAGCCGGTGCAGGCGCGGGAAAACTGCCGCATGAAAGCGGTTACACGAACGCGTTCCTGCTGATGACCGCCGGGCTCGCCGTGGCCGTGGTCGCCGCCGCCTCGCTTCCGAACGTCCGGCCGTCGTCGGGTGCTGACGGCATCGCGGTGGCCGCGCCGGAGCGGATGGGTGCCAGCCCCGTGCCGCGCCCCCGGAGCGCTCGTGGTTCCGGGGCCGCCGTCGCCGACAGGTAGCCCGTGCCGGCGGGAGACGGGCCCCTGCCGAACACCCGTGCCCCCGGAGGTCCAGGGGCCGGAGGTCAGGGGAGCCGGACGACCTGGGCCGCGTAGACGAGACCCGCGCCGAAGCCGATGAGCAGCGCAAGGCCACCCGAGGGCACCTCACCGCTCGCGAGAACCTCGTCCATCGCGAGCGGAATGGACGCACCCGAGGTGTTCCCGTGCACCGCGACGTCCCGGGCGACGGTCACGGTGCCGGGCAGGGCGAGCACCTTGCAGAGCATGTCAATGATGCGGATGTTGGCCTGATGGGGAATGAAGGCGGCGAGCTCGTCCGCGCTGATCCCGGCCATGTCGAGGGCCTGGCGCGCGACGGGCGCCATCTGCCATGATGCCCACCGGTATACCCGCTGCCCCGCCATCCGCATTGTCGGCCATGGCAGCTCTGGGTTGTCGCGCCATTCCAGATAGGAGCGGTCGTGTCCGATCGCGTCCCGGCCCGAGGAATCAGAACCCCATACGACCGGCCCGATGCCCGCTGTTTCCGACGGCCCGACGACAATCGCTCCGGCGCCGTCCCCGAAAAGAAAAGCCGTTCCGCGGTCATGCGGGTCGATGATGTCCGACATCCGTTCGGCGCCGATCACCAGAACGTACGTGGCGCTGCCGGCGAGCACCATGTCGCTGGCCACCGCAAGAGCATGGCAGAAGCCCGCGCACGCGGCTGAGAGGTCGAACGCGGCCGCCTGCCGGGCGCCGAGCCGGTTAGCCACGTCGGTGGCCACCGATGGTGACTGCGTGACATGGGACATGGTGGCCACCACGATGCAATCGACATCCGGGACTCCGATGCCGGCGCTGGCCAGAGCTTTGCCACCGGCCGTGGCTGCCATTGCTCCCAGTGATTCATCCACAGCCGCGAATCGCCTGCTGCGAATACCGGACCGAGATTCTATCCACTCGGGAGTGGAGTCTATCCGTTGACAGATCTCAGCGTTGGATACTATTTTTATGGGACGATAGGCGCCCACGCCAAGAATTCGGCTGCCGGCGGGACGGACTCGTGCCCGGATGATTCCACTCACATCCGGAGCATACTATGTTGTCCCCTGTTCATGGTACGGAATGACTTATCGGCACTGTTGTCGGTACGGTGGGTAATGATCTACCCGGTGCGCAGTTCGAGGGTGAGTGCTTCTATAGCCAGTAGCGGGACGAGGGCGGGATTATCCGCCAGCTTCCGCCGGTACCTCAGCACCGCCTCGAGCCGGCGCAGCGTCTGCTCCGGGGTGGACGCCCGCGCGGCCCGTGTCACGGCATCGCCCTGGTCCGGGTGGATCGCGTCGACCGGTGCACCCAGCTGGACGACGAGCACGTCCCGATACCAGCCGGCGAGGTCGACCAGCGCCCGGTCAAGAGAGTCGAGCACGGTCCGTCGGCCACGGCTTTTCTGCGTTTTCGCCAGTTCCTTGAGAGCTCCGGCGGCACCCCGAACGGCCACGGCCCGGGTCTTCGCGCCGGGCTTTGGTGCCCGCGCACGCTTCGCCGTGCTGCCAGCGGATGTTGCACCCACACCGAGCGAGATCTTCAACGCCTCGGTTTCGGCCTCGTCACGATTCGTGTTCGCCGCGTCCGCGTCGGCGTTCGCGGCGGCCACCAGGTCCGCGGCCGCGTCGAGACAGTCCCCGGTGCGTTGCAGGCGGGTCGGGATACGCAGGACCTCGGTGCGCCGGTCCCGCGCCGCTTCGTCGGCGGCCAGCGACCGGGCCCGGTCCACATCGCCCGCGGCCGCCTGGGCCGCAAACTGGGCAAGGGCGGGATCGATCCCGTCCCGTCCCAGCACCGCGGCGACCTGTGTGGGGGTGGGCAGGCGCAGCGAGACGACTCGGCAGCGCGACCGCACTGTCGGCAGGACGTCGTCGACCGACGGCGCGCAAAGGAGGAACACCGATCGCTTGGCGGGCTCCTCCAACGCCTTGAGCAGGGCGTTGGCGGCCTGATCGGTAAGCCGGTCGGCGTCTTCGAGAAGCAGCACCCGCCAGCGGCCCGATGTCGGCGCGCTCGCGGCGTCGCGCACCAGCTCCCGGATGTCCTTCACACCCAGCGACAGCCCCTCCGGGCGTACCGAGCGCAGATCGGACGCGGTGTCCGTCAGGACGGTGTGGCAGCCATGACACCCACCGCATCCTGGGGGGGAGTTCTCGCAGTTCAACGCCGCCGCGAAGGCACGCGCTGCCGTCGACCGCCCAGCGCCCGCCGGGCCGGTGAACAGCCATGAATGGGTCATAGTGGCTCTGGCCGCGACGAGCCCACCGCTCCCGGTCACCCCGGCTGCCGTGCTGGCTGCGCCCGCGAGGGCCTCGATGACCGGTTCCTGGCCGATCAGGGCATCCCACACGCTCACCCGTCCATTCTCTGACGCCGCTGGTCGACGGTTACCGGCGGGCCGCACCACGGCCCGTGGGGAGCCGCTGGACGGCAGGCGGGTTATCGAGCCGACGGAGTTTTCCTCGTTGCTGTGGGGCGGCCGGGCAACAGCTCGGCCGTAACCGCCGTAGTCGCCTCGGTGGCAGTGCTCTCAGCCCGCATGCTCTCAGCCCGCATGCCCTCAGCTGGTCCGGTGGAGGCAGGCCCAACAGGCGGGTCCGCGGCGACTGAGTCGCGATCAGCGCGCAACCGTTCGTTGATGACATCCCGGATCTTGTTGTGCAGCGTCCGGGGCGGCTGGTCCGCGTCGAGTACCACGTAGCGGCCTGGCGCGCTGTCAGCGAGTCGGTGAAACCCCTCACGCACCCGTTCGTGAAAGGCAAGCCGCTCCGCCTCGATCCGGTCGATGCCGGCTGTGGGGCTGGTAGCCGGGCCGCTCGGGTCGCGGGTCGAGCTGTTCCGCTCGGCCCGTTCTCGGACCCGACGGAGGCCGATCTCGGCGGGAAGATCGAGGAGGATCGTGATGTCGGGGACCAGGGACTGGGTGGCCCACCGCGACAGCGCCGCGACCCCGTCCGCCCCGAGTTGACGGCCGGCGCCCTGATAGGCAACGGATGAGTCGATGAAGCGGTCACTGACGACGACCGCGCCCCGCGCCAGCGCCGGCTCGATGACCCGCGCGACATGCTCGGCACGGTCAGCGGCGTACAGCAGCGCCTCGGTACGAGGGTGCAGCCGCGTCGTGGGGTCCAGCAACAGTTTCCGTAGCGTTGCGCCGATGGCGGTCCCGCCGGGCTCATGGGTGATCACAACTTCACGCCCCGCGGACGCGAGCCATGATCGTAAATGTTCGGCCTGTGTCGATTTACCGGATCCCTCGCCACCTTCGAGGGCCACGAACAGGCCGGCATGGCGAGGACGCTGTGGTGATGTCTCACGCCCCAGCAGGGCGTTCCGCAGCTCGGGAATGATCGCGATGCCGGTACGCTGATCCATCTGCCGGTAGGCGAACAGGCCGACGGCCACCGCGAGCAGGCCGCCGGCAAACAGGACGATCGTGACCCCGTCGGCACGGAGCTGGACGCCGCCAAACAGGCTGATGCGGTGTGATCCGATGATTCCCACCAGCGCCGGCGCGGCCGCGAGCACCACCAACAGGTCGATACGGACCAGGGACTGGACCAGCGCGAAGGTTCGTCCACGCAACTCGTCGCTTACCGCTGCCTGCAACAGGGTGTAGCCGGTGACCCATGCGATCCCGGCGAACATGCCGACGAAGACGACCAGGACACAGGCGAGAACAAGGTTGGGCATGACGGCTACCGCCAGCATGGCCACCCCGGCCGCGGTGACGCTCAGGCCGAACAGGCGGGACCGGCTGAAGTCACCGAGCAGCCGCGGTCCCAGCGCCATCCCGGTGGCGAGTCCCACGAACACCGCGCCGAACAGGACACCGTACGCGGAGTCGCCACCGCCGAGAATCTGGACGTAGAGCCGCCCGAGCGCCACCACGCAGCCGGCACCGGCGAACCCCCCGAGAATACCGATCACCAGACCGCGGACCAGCCGGTTGTGACCGACGAAGCGCCAGCCCTCCGTGATCGACGACCACAGCCCGGGGTGCGCATCGGCGCGTTGGAGTGCTGTCCGGCCGATCCCGCGCAGCCGGAAGATCACAATTGCTGATACCAGGAACGTCGTCGCGTTGAAGAAGAGCGCGAGGTCCAGCGGGGAGGTCTCGAAGAAGGACACACTGGTCGCCAACGCCCGCGACAGGGTGGCCAACAGCGAGAAGACCGCCGCACCCAGTGGCGCTGAACCGTACGTGGTGATCAGACTCAGCGTGTTCGCCGCGGCGAGCCGCCGTGCGGGTACCAGGTTCGGCACGCTCGCGTCCTTGGCCGGGTTCCAGAACAGGCTCACGCACTCGATCAGCAGCGATGCGACGAGCAGCCAGGTCAGCGTCCCGACCAGCGGAATGGACATGAACAGCCCGAACCGCAGGATGTCCGCGACGACCATCGTCAACCGTCGGTCGAGCCGGTCCGCCACGACACCGGCGAGCGGTCCGAAGATCAGCGCTGGCAGCAGTCGGACGATCAGTACGGAGCCGATGGCGAATGCCTTGTCGGAGAAGCTCGCCCGCAGTGAGCTGGCCAGCGCGGTCGTCGCGAGCAGGCCCATCCAGTCACCCAGGCTGGACAGGGCCAGCGCCAGCCAGAGCTGGCGGAACTGCGCGATCCGCAGGACCGCGCGGAAATCTCCTTCGGTGTGCTGGCGCGGATCATCACGGGTTGCGGCGGGCGTCGGTGATGTGCTGCCGGTAGACGGTCCGCCACCATCCGACGACGCTGCCGGGGCTGGCCGCGAACGGGGTGGGCCGTGGTCACCGCCTACCGGGTCGCCCATCAGTCCGTCCGGCGTGGTTGGGTTGACGAGGTGCCCGTCGTGCCGCCGTCCGTCCCGGTCGTGCTTTTCTCGCTCGCAGCCTTCTTCGCCGGGGCCTTCTTGGCCGGGGCTTTCCGGACGGTGGCCCGTTTCGTGGCGGCCGGCTCCTTGGCGCCTGATGCGGCAGCGCGCGCTGTCCGCCGTTTGGGCGCCGGCCCGCGGGCGCGCCGTTCGGCCAGTAGCTCGGCTGCCCGTTCCACAGTGATCGACGCAACCTCGTCGCCCTTGCGGAGGCTCGCGTTCGTCTCACCATCGGTGACGTATGGGCCGAATCGGCCCTCCCGCAGCACCATCGGCGCACCGCTGGCCGGGTCGGCGCCGAGTTCGCGCAGCGGCGGGGCTTGCGCGGCTCGCTTGCGTCCTCGTGCCTTCGGCTGTGCGATCAGCGCCAGGGCCTCATCCAATGTCACGGTGAACAACTGCTCCTCAGACTCCAGCGACCGGCTCTCCGCTCCCTTCTTGACGTAGGGTCCGTACCGGCCATTCTGGGCCGTCACCTCTTCGCCGTCCTGTGCAACGCCCAGCGATCGGGGCAGGGTGAGCAGTTTGCGCGCATCGGCGAGGGTGACCGTCTCAACGGACATCGTGGCCAACAGGCTCGCCCTGCGCGGCGGGTCGTCGTCTGTGCTGACGTACGGGCCGAAACGTCCGATCTTGACGGTGATGGTCGCGCCGCTGTCCGGGTCGGTGCCAAGCGACCGGTCCCCGCTCGGCGCGTCGAGCAGTTCCATCGCTCTCGCCACGGTGAGCTCGTCCGGAGCAAGATCTTCGGGGATGCTTGCCCGCTGGTCACCGTGTTGGATGTACGGACCGTACTTACCCACTCTGATCATTACGGGTTGCTCGTCATCCGCCGTACCCAGGTGGATCGAGTTCACCTCGCGGGCGTCGATCTCGCCGAGCCGCTCGCCGACCAAGTGCTTGAGCCCGCCTGACCGCGCGACACCGCCCGGCTGGCCCACGTCCGAACCGAAGTAGAACCGGGTCAGCCAGTCGATCGACGCCGCCGTACCGGCCGCGATGTCGTCGAGGTCGTCCTCCATCGAGGCGGTGAAGCGGTAGTCGACCAGCCGACCGAAATGCTCTTCCAACAGGCCGACCACGGCGAACGCGACGAAGCTGGGAATCAGCGCGCTGCCCTTCTTCCACACGTACCCGCGGTCCTGGATCGTCCCGATGATCGACGCATAGGTGGACGGCCGCCCGATGCCAAGTTCCTCAAGGGTCTTGACCAGGCTCGCCTCGGTGAAGCGCGGCGGCGGGCTGGTCGTGTGCCCGCGGGGGTTCAACTCGCGGGTGGCCAACCGGTCACCCTGGCGGACGGCTGGCAGGCGGCGTTCACGGTCCTCAAGCTCCGCGTCGGGGTCGTCCGCGCCCTCGACGTAGGCGCGCAGAAAGCCCGGGAAGGTGATGACCTTTCCCGACGCCGAGAACTCGGCATCCTCCCCCGCGCTGGACACCCCACCGAGCCGGACCGTCGCCGACGTACCGAGAGCGTCGGCCATCTGGCTTGCGACCGTCCGCTGCCAGATCAGTTCATAGAGCCGATAGCCGTCGATGTCGTCGCGGAGTGCGGCACGCACCTCGCCGGGGGTCTGGAAGTGATCCCCGGCCGGTCGGATCGCCTCGTGCGCCTCCTGGGCGTTCTTGACCTTTTTCGTGTAGGTACGGGGCCGCTCGGGCACGTACTCCGGCCCGTAGAGGGTTCGGGCCTGCTCCCGGGCGGCGGTGAGCGCGGTTGCGGACAGGTTCGTCGAGTCCGTCCGCATATAGGTGATATAGCCGTTCTCGTACAGCTTCTGCGCTACCTGCATCGTCCGCTGGCTGGAGAAGCGCAGCTTGCGGCCGGCCTCCTGCTGCAGGGTGGATGTCATGAACGGCGGGTAGGGAGAGCGGCGGTACGGTTTGGTCTCCACCGACCGAACCGTGAAGATCGTGTCGACAAGCCTGCCGGCCAGGGCGCGCGCCGCGGTCTCGTCGAGCCGCACCACGTCCGCGGCGGTGAGCTCCCCGGAGGAGCTGAAGTCGCGTCCGGTGGCCAGCCGCCGGCCGTCGAGCGTGACCAGGTTCGCCGGCAGCGGAGTACTGTCGGGCGCCGCGGCAGCCGGTACCCGGTTCGGCGAAGCGCCGTCACCCGTCGCCTGCGTCGCCCGCGTCCCGAAGACCCCTTCGATGTTCCAGTACTCGGCCGCGGTGAAGCGCATCCGAGCGCGTTCGCGTTCCACCAGGATGCGGGTTGCAACGCTCTGGACCCGACCGGCTGACAGCTTCGGCATCACCTTCTTCCACAGCACCGGGCTGACCTCGTAGCCGTAGAGCCGGTCGAGAATGCGCCGGGTCTCCTGCGCGTTGACCAGGTTCTCGTTGATCTCGCGCGGGTTGTCCACCGCTCGCTGGATCGCCTGAGGCGTGATCTCGTGGAAGACCATGCGTTTCACCGGCACGGTCGGCTTCAGCGTCTGCAGCAGGTGCCAGGCGATCGCCTCGCCCTCGCGGTCCTCATCTGTGGCGAGGTAGAGCTCGCTCGCTTCCTTGACCAGCGCCTTGAGCTTGCTGACCTGGGGTTTCTTGGTGGGCGTGACGACGTAGAGCGGCTCGAAGCCGTTGTCGACGTCCACCCCGAGCCGGGCCCACGGTTTGCCCTTGTGCGCGACCGGCACTTCCTCGGCGTTGCGCGGTAGGTCCCGGATGTGGCCGATACTGGACTCGACCTGCCAGCCGGGGCCGAGGTACCCGGCGATGGTCTTTGCCTTCGCGGGTGACTCAACAATCACCAGCCGGGTCCCGGTGCCGCTGGGAGCGGTCGATGAGGTACCGGTTCGATTACTATTCGTGTTCGTCCGCGTGCTGGGACGGGATGCGGTGCCGTTGCCGGACGTGTCGATGTCCGTGTCGGGCTCGGCGTCGGTGCCGAAGGCCGTGGGCTCGACGACGGGCGTCGATGACCCGGCGCTCGATGACCCGGCGTTCGACCGGCGCGTCCCGCTATTTGTCGGCTTCGTGCGCGGGGGCACTTCTCTCCTCGTTGCAGGGGGTGGTTCGACTTCGGCTGTGCGACTCGTAGGGTGTCGGGCTGCGGTGCGGACGGCCAAACCGCCGGTGGAAACCGGCCTGGGGCTCGTTGCGAGCTCCCGGGCCCATATCCCGACAGTAGGTCGACACACACCGGTATGTCAGCCGGCGGCGCGGCGGCTTTCTCCGGCGTCCGGTGTTGTGGACGCCGGAGGAGACCGTACGCCGTGTCGCGCACCCGGGTCTGCTGACGTCGACGGAGCGGGCCCTGACGGGACCCGGTCCGTCACCGCCGGATGCCCCGTTCCGGCGGTGACGGTGACTCCTCCTTCCCACTCCTTCCCCCTTCTTCTCCCTCCTTCTCCTCCTCTTGGTGCGCCGGGTGGGAGCGATGAGGGGATTGGCTACACTGTCGCCTTCGGGGTGGCTGCCGAGCGCTGTTCGGTCACTGCCGGTGCAAGCCCTAGTGCGGTATTACGTCGTTTCGAGTAGATGATGACGGTGGAAATCACCCCGACGACCACGACGGCGATGGCGATCCGTAGCGGTTTGTTCTCGTCATCACCGACCGAGTACTTCACCACAGATGGCGCGATCAACAGGCTGACCAGATTCATTACCTTGATCAGAGGGTTGATCGACGGGCCGGCGGTGTCCTTGAACGGATCACCGACGGTGTCACCAATGACGGTGGCGGCGTGGACGTCGGAGCCCTTGCCGCCGTAGTTGCCGTCTTCGACGAGTTTCTTCGCGTTATCCCAGGCCCCACCGGAGTTGGCGAGAAAGACCGCCATGAGGACGCCGCCGGCGATCGCCCCGGCAAGGTAGGCGCCCAGCGGTGGGTAGCCGAGTCCGAAGCCAACCGCGATCGGCGCGAGAACCGCAAGAGTGCCTGGAGTGACCAGCTCTCGTAGTGAGTCCCGGGTGCAGATGTCGACAACAGCACCGTAGTCGGGCTTCTGGGTACCATCCATGATTCCTGGCTTGGTTCGGAACTGGTCGCGTACCTCCTCCACCACCCGTCCAGCGGCGCGCCCGACCGCGTTGATCGCGAGCCCGGCGAACAGGAACACGACCGAGGCGCCGATGATCAATCCGACCAGGGCGTCCGGATAGGCGATGTCGAGGGTGCGCGATCCCAGGGCGGTCCGGCCTGCGTCGATGAGCGCCTCGTTGACCGTGTCGGTGAACGATCCGAACAGAGCGGTGGCGGCCAGCACCGCGGTGGCGATCGCGATGCCCTTGGTGATGGCCTTGGTGGTGTTGCCGACCGCGTCGAGGGAGGTGAGGATCGCGGCACCTTCGCCGTCCATGCCCTCACCGGACATCTCGGCAATACCCTGGGCGTTGTCGCTGACCGGACCGAAGGTGTCCATGGATACGATCACTCCGACCGTTGTCAGCAGTCCGGTGCCGGCCAGGGCTACTGCGAAGAGCGCTACTGTGGTACTGCCGGACCCGAGCAGGTATGCGCCGAAGACCGCCGCGCTGATGAGCAGCGCCGAATACACGGCCGACTCCAGCCCGACCCCGATACCGGAAAGAATGTTGGTTGCCGGGCCCGTGGTGGATGCCTTCACGATGTCCTGAACCGGCCTGCGGTTGGTTTCGGTGAAGTAACCGGTGAGGAGCTGGATTGCGGTAGCCAGTATGATGCCGATAAGGACAGCTGTGATCGCGATGAACCGCGGGTCGCCACCCTGGCTGCTCTTCTCGAGGCCGGGGAAACCGGCGAAGCTGTCCGGCAGGTAGGCGAACGAGACGATGACCACGCCGACCGCGGAGACCAGCGCCGAGATGAAGAACCCTCGGTTGATCGCCGCCATGCCGTTGCGGTCGCCGGTACGCGGGGCGACTGAGAAGATGCCGATGATCGCGGTGAGTACACCCACCGCGGGAACGAGCAGCGGGAAGACCAGGCCGTTCTCGCCAAAGGCCTTGACGCCGAGGATCAACGCGGCTACCAGCATCACCGCGTAGGACTCGAACAGGTCGGCTGCCATTCCCGCGCAGTCTCCGACGTTGTCCCCCACGTTGTCGGCGATCGTGGCCGCGTTGCGTGGGTCGTCCTCGGGGATGCCCTGTTCGACCTTGCCGACGAGATCGGCTCCTACGTCCGCGGCCTTGGTGAAAATACCTCCACCGACTCGCATGAACATCGCCAGCAGCGCCGCTCCGAACCCGAATCCTTCCAGGACCTGCGGAGCTGTGTCACGGAAGGCCAATACGACGACCGCAGCTCCGAGCAGGCCCAGACCAACCGTGAACATCCCGACGACACCGCCGGTACGGAAGGCGATCCGCATGGCGGCACGCTCCCCCTGCTGGATGGCCGCGGCGGCGGTACGGGTGTTCGCACGGGTGGCGAGCGACATGCCGACGAAGCCGACAAGCGCGGAGAAAACGGCTCCGAGGACGAAGAACACCGAGCGTCCCACCCGGGAGCCGGCCGTGTCCGCCGGCAGCAGCAGCAGCACAAACGGGATCACGACGACGAAGCCCGCCACAGTGATGAACTGCCGTCGTAGATACGCTGCGGCGCCTTCTTGGACGGCCCGGCCGACCTCGATCATTCGGGGGCTTCCCTGGCTCGCGGCGAGCACTTCGCGGACCAGATACCCGGCGACCAGCAACGCGATCGCTGCGATAGCCGCCACACTGGCGACCAGCCCAAGCTGGCCTCCGCTAAGTTCGATGGCGACACCACCGGGGTTTGTACCTGCCTCGGCTTGGATCGGGACCATGGGCCCTCCCGGTCAGGTCGGTGCACCCTCCGAGTCCGCCCGGCGCCAGTTATGGCGTGGCGATGGGCGCGCACGGCCCGACGTCGCACCTGACGACGTCCTCGAGGTCGCCGTCCGGGCGCGAAGGGACGCCGGGCCGGCGTACGCGTCAACGTATGCAGTGCGATCGCCGACATGACTGCCGGCTGGAACGAGTCCGGATGATTATCCGGCTCGCTGTCGTACCGTCATACGGCAACCAGCGCACTGGCCCACGTTCCCCCGAACCTCCGTCCGGTACCACGGGGAGCACTCACGGCATCTCACCCGGCCGATCGACCGAGTGTGCGATGCGGCGCAGTCTATCCACATGGCTGTAACACGCGCTCGTTTTTGGTTGGTCATAGTTGATGAATGTTGTGTTTTGGTGGTTTGTGCATGTTCCCTGGGTGGGTTTCGATGCCCTAGTGGTTGCCGTCTGGTGTCGTTGATGTTACGTGATTACGATAAGTAATCGCGCTCGATGGCGGCTTGCCCCGGTGACCGGCGCGGCGTCCCGGTGCGGCCTCGGTTCCGGTGTGACGCGGAGTCAGATCGCTGAGATCGGTTTGTCCGCCTTCTTGCGGATCGGCCAGCGCATCGTGACGACTGTTCCACGTGTGTCGGGCCATGCGGTAACGGTGACGTCGTCCACGAGGCCCTCGATGAGGGCGAGACCGAGCCCCGCGGGAGCCACCAGCGACGTCTCGTCGCCGATCTCGTCGCCGGCCTGATCCTTGCTGACCTGGGCACAGTCGGTACCGATCAGTGCGGGCGAGGGGACCTGGCCATCGTGGTGGACGGGTGTCCGACCGCGGTCTTGCGGCCCGCGGTCGGACACCGATATCTCGAACACGTCGTCATCGTCGTTGACCCGGACGATTACAGGTGCTTGTGGATCAGACCGGCGGTTCACGCTGACAGCTCGGGCACATGCCTCACCGACCGCGAGCTTGACCTCGTCCAGGATCTCGTCGGGCACGCCCGAACGTCGGCTGATCGCGGCAGCGATCAGCCTGGCTGTGCGGACATGCCCGGGCAGGGCGGCGAAGCGCAACTCGACGATGGGCATGCGTCGAAATACCTGCCTCTCGATGGGTGGTGGGGGCTCTGGGGTGCCTGACCGTTATGGGGGAGAGGGGATGACCGGGTACAGGACTTTCCGACATGCGCTGTGTGGCCGACCACTTCGTTGCGTCCGGTCGCCCGACGGGCATCCATCATGTGACGTCCGGCGTTGCGCGGGGAGTCCCGGGTGCGCAGGCGATCGGCCGGGGCCCGTCTGGCCGCGCGCCCGGGACTCCCCGGCTCGGCCGTCTGGAGCTGGGGAGCCGGCGGCAGGGCCGCGTGTACCGCGGGCCCCGTCGGCCGGGCCCGCCTCCCGGCCGGGCGAAACGCCCGTTCGTGACGTTCTCGGCTGGCCAGGGCGTGTCTGATGGATCGTCGATCGCGCGGATCGGTGCCCACATCGACCAACATCCATCAGGCGCGCCCTAGTCCTTTGCGGCGAGTGCTTCCTCGACCGAGGCATGGATGGGGAAGACCTTCGTGAGACCGGTGATCCGGAAGATTTTCAATATCCGTTCCTGGGTGCAGACGAGCCGCAGTGACCCCTCGTGCGCCCGGACCCGCTTGAGGCCGCCGACGAGTACACCGAGACCGGTCGAGTCGAGGAACTCGACGCTTTCCATGTCGACGATGAGGTGGTACGACCCGCCCGACACAAGATCGATGAGCTGCTCACGCAACTTCGGTGCCGTGTAGACGTCAATCTCGCCGCCCACGACGACGATCGTGAAGTCCCCTTCCACACGGGTCGTGAGAGACAGGTCCACGGTTCCTCCTAGCGTGTGTTCGACAGCCGTCCGGCGGACGGCCGGCATCACGGCGGCACTACCCTCCCACGCTCGGATCAATCCGGCTCACCGCGACACAGCCGTTGCCTGCATCCACTGGCATTCTGCATATTATTGCGATCTCATTGTTTTTCTATTGTTCATCGTTGACTGTGTGATGTCTCGCTGCGATCAGCGCGATGTGTCACGTCGGGACGCTCCAGCGAACGACACAGGGCTGTGTAGCCGGCACGTGAGCATGTTTGCCCAGCCAGGCGCGGGTCGAGCGTCCTGGCCTACGCTGGGCTGCTGTGGGCGGAACCGCAGTGCCCGAGGGCGCGCCGGATCGTGGCGCGGTGATTTTTGATCAACTTTTCGCGCGTGCCCGTCGTCGGCGGTGTGTCACACACGTGGAGTACGTCCCGGCTCGGGCTGGTATGCGGGCGCCCTGGCCGGCGTGGGTGGATCCGGTACTGATCGCACGGCTGAGGGCCGCGGGGATTGACGCGCCATGGATTCATCAGGCGCTCGCCGCCGAGCATGCGCACAGCGGACGCAGCGTCGTGCTGGCGACGGGCACCGCTTCGGGCAAGTCGCTGGGATACCTCATGCCGGTGCTCAGCGGTCTGCTGGCCGGACCATCGGCCCGGGCGCTGTACCTCGCTCCGACCAAGGCGCTGGCGAACGACCAGCTCCGTGCGGTTCGTGCGCTCAATCTGACCGGGGTGCGTGCCGCTACTTACGACGGCGACACGCCTGCCTCCGAGCGCGACTGGGTTCGGGCTCACGCGACGTTCGTACTGACTAATCCTGACATGTTGAATCACGGTGTGTTGCCCTACCATCGGCGGTGGTCGGTCTTCCTGCGGGGTCTTCGATATGTCGTGGTCGACGAGTGCCATGGCTACCGGGGCGTGTTCGGCTCCCACATCGCGCACGTGCTGCGGCGGTTGCGACGGGTGGCTGCTCGGTACGGGTCGATGCCCGTGTTCGTCCTGGCGTCGGCGACCGTCTCCGGCCCCGGCCGTTCCGCCGGCCTTCTTACCGGACTCGATGTTGAAGTCGTCGAGGACGATGCCTCCCCCCGGGGCGCGACACGGTTTGTGCTGTATGAACCACCACTCACCGATCCCTGGCAGCCGCCCGCGTCCTCTCGGCCTGGTCCGCCTTGTCCGGCAGCTCTTCAGCTGGCGGGTCCCGAAGCGTCCGCACCGTCGCCCGCGGCACCGATGCCGGCCCGGCAACCAGCGGTATCGGCTGTCCTGGAATCGGCGCCCGGCGGGACGGGACTCGCAGGGCCGGGGGGCTCGTCGATCAATGATCACGGCGGGCAGGTTCGCCGCTCGGCCTCCGCCGAAGCCGCGGATCTGCTTGTGGATCTCGTGATCGACGGTGTACGTACTCTTGCGTTCGTACGCTCGCGGCGAGCGGCGGAAGCAGTTGCGCAGTCGGCCCGGCGAGCGTTGTCGGACGTGTCGGAGGAGCTCGCGAAGCGAGTTGCGGCCTATCGTGCGGGCTACCTGCCGGAGGAACGCCGGGAGCTGGAGGCGGATCTGCGCTCGGGACGGCTGCTTGGGGTTGCCGCGACGAACGCTCTCGAACTGGGTGTGGACGTTACCGGGCTGGATGCCGCCATCATCACCGGGTATCCGGGCACGCTCGCATCGTTGTGGCAGCAGGCGGGTCGCGCGGGCCGTGACGGCCAGGGAGCCTTTGTGATCATGATTGCTCGTGATGATCCTCTTGACACCTATCTCGTGCACCACCAGGAGGCCTTGTTTGGCCGGCCGGTCGAGGCCACCGTGCTTGATCCTGACAACCCTTACGTGCTCGGTCCCCATTTGGAGTGCGCGGCGGCCGAACTGCCGTTGACCGAGGCTGATTTTGATCTTTTCGGGCCGGCGGCCCGGGTCACAGTCGATGATCTCGTGCGTCGCGGTCGGCTCCGGCGCCGGCCGACAGGCTGGTACTGGACGCACCAACACCGACCGAATGTTGATATCCGTGGCATCGGCGGTCCGCCCGTGCGGATCGTGGAGGCCTCGACCGGGCGTCTGCTCGGAACGGTGGACGCCGCGGCGTCGCATGCGACGGTCCACCGCGGCGCGGTATATCTCCATCAGGGCAGTTTTTACGTGGTCACCGAATTTGATCTTGATGTGGCGGTCGCCTTTGTTGAGGCGGGCACGCCGGGCTGGACAACATCGGCCAGGGACGTGACCAACATCACGGTGATGGACGTGGCCCGTTCCCGGCGCGTCGATGAGGTCGAGCTGCACCTTGGGATGGTCGAGGTCAGTAGTCGGGTAGTGGGCTACCAGCGACGTCAGGTCGTGACTGGACGGGTGCTGGGGGAGGAGCCGCTTGACCTTCCCCCACGGCATCTGCGCACCCGGGCTGTCTGGTACACGGTGACCGACGATCTGCTGGCCGAGGCGGAGATCGATGAAGATGATGTCCCGGGTGCGGTCCATGCGGCCGAGCACGCGGCGATCGGCATCCTTCCGCTGTTCGCCACCTGCGATCGGTGGGATATCGGGGGGGTGTCCACCGCGTTGCATCCCGATACGGGCAGGGCCACGGTATTTGTCTATGACGGCCATCCGGGTGGAGCGGGCTTCGCCGAACGGGGCTTTCTGCACGGTGGGCCCTGGCTCCGGGCGACTCGAGATGTGATCGCCGCTTGTGAGTGCGTTGCTGGATGTCCATCGTGTGTGTACTCGCCAAAGTGCGGCAATGGTAACGAACCGCTGGACAAGCCGGCCTCGCACCGGTTGCTGGCGGCTGTACTGCGGCGACTCGATCCGACCGGAGCCGGGCAGGACACGCCTTCGTAGGCTGCGAGCTGGCTCTGTCCCGGTGGTGCGGGCCATCTCCACGCGCGGATCACCGGCGCGACCGTGGCTTTCGCGGGTGGGCGGAGCGCTCAGGGCAGAACCGTCAGCGGTTGCGTTCCACGGGCCGGCACGGGCCTGGGCAAGCAACGGTCCAAAGCCTCTGAGCGTTCCGGGCAGATCGATTGCTATTTCAATCTTCACGATATCTCCCGAGATCATGCAGGACAGGACGCGGCCGTGGTTCGCGAATCCGATTTCGTCAGCACGGGCGCACCTGGACAGTGGATTTCCGAATGGATCGCTGGCGGCCGCGAGCGCTGCCATGTCGGCGGCGTTCGCGGCCCGCTGACGATAGACCGCGATCATCGCCACCATCAGGACGACGCCGGTTAAGGCGCCAAGAACGAGAAATGCGGAAAGTACGAGTACGGTCGCCGAGCCCGTGTCGCCCGGACGCTTTCTCCGCGGCATGTTCCCGCCGTCGGATTCATCGTGTAGCCGCCATCGAAACCATTCCTTCGGGCGCGTTTCGATCATGTCTTTCGAAGGCATTTTTCTCCTTCTTTCCTGATTCTCAGGAACTGCTGTCAAGATGGCTTTCTTCGGTGCTTCCGGCTGCTTCAAGCGGTGCTGTTGATGATGCTTTAATAGTGATGAAAGGAGTGATGGAAGCGATTCCCACGGTTGCGTGTGTGTCGAGAGCGACCCGTACCACAACGAAATTAAAGCCACGAGTGATAGATATTTCTGAACCGTGCGGCGCGGCTCTTCCAGACCATAATCGCACTGTTTCGTCAGTTTCCCCGCGAGCGGCGGCACGGGCCCCTACGCGAGCCGCCTCCGCGCACCGCGCTTGAATGGCCACGGCGCTGACAAGCCATATTGAGATCAGCAGCACGAGTATCAGAGACGGGATCGCGAACGCCAGTTCGACTGTTGCCTGGCCGCTGTCATCAGCCGTGTGCCGTTTGCTGCCGGCTGCCGCGGCGTGAGGAAGGCCAGGTTCTCCGGTGTCGCCAGAGCGGGTGCGGCGTAGCGTAATCATATTGTCGTTGGCACTCTCGGAATCATCGGTCGTCGGCAGAAATTTGTGAGCAAAATTTTTTGCCGTTATCCGAATATCGTTTCGATTCGCCTCAGAACTGAATCGACAATGCCCGATTTATGATGTTGGTCAGTAGCGTGCGGGTTGCCGAACTATGGATAACCGCATAGAGCACGGCGGCGAACCCGACTGCGGCGACTGTGCCCACGGCGTACTCCGCAGTCGACATTCCCGTGTCGTCGCGGAATTTCCGAACAGTTCCGGAAGTGATGTTCCAGCGGCCGGCTCGACCCGACTGTGAGCCGTTTGCCGCCAGGTGCGTGAAAAGCCCAACGAACAGCTTGGTCAACAGCTGTCTCCAATGAGTCATGCGCAGCGGGCCGCGTGCCGGGAGCGTGGGCATCATGGGTGACCTCCAGATCAGCGGCCCCGACCGATTACGGGATTTCTGGCTTGCGACGGAATGTTTCTCCGTCCATACGGCCATTATTTCGTATGAGTGGGTCGATGGCGAGTGCGAGAACCAGGTTGTGGATAACGCTTTGTTTTCCACCGTGCGGCCAGCTGACGGTGACACGCTTGACAGGCCAAACGACAAACTGAGCTCACCAGTCCGCCGGGCTGGCCTCCCAGCGTTGTGCGTCGATGGGCACGCCATCCCCTGCCACTCGGACCGGACCGGACGGACCGGACGGACCGGACTGGACCGGACGGCTGGACTCGGCGGGTACAGCTTCAGTGGCTTCAGTTTCAGTGGCTTCAGTGGGTACAGTCACAGATCCAGTAGGCACAGTTACAGCGGCGCCAGTCCCCTGCCCGCGCCCGCTATGACCGGCACGACCCCCAACGCAAGGAACGCGGGCAGGAAGCACAGCCCGAGTGGCGCCACCGCGGTGACTCCTGCCCGGCGTGCGGCGGCCAGGGCATGTTCCTGGTGGTGCGCCCGAGTCTGGTCCGCGAGCCGTGCGAGAGTGGCGGCCAGCCGGGCGCCCGAGTCCTCGGTTCGGGCCAGCGCCCGTGCGAAGGTCGCGATCTCGCGTACCGCCGTGGTGATTTCCGGCGCGCGTATGGCGGCCCACCAGTCCATCGGGGGTCGTTCTCCGAGGCCGGGCTCGAGTAGCCGGCGACAGGCTTCGTCGATGGGCGCGCCCAGTCGCAAAGCACGCCCGACAAGGCTCAGTTCCGCACCGAGCGGCCCGGTGACCGCGTCGGCAACGGTCTCCAGAGCTGTCACGACGGGCGCACCGGCCGTTAGACACGCCGCAATGAGATCGAGGGCCAGTGGAAGATCATCAGCAAGGCGTTCGTAGCGGCGCCGCGAGTGGTTGTCCGGCCTGCCAGCCAGTAGACGGACCGCAGCTACCCCGAGGACGAGTCCGATCAGTACGCCCGCGGGGCCGTTGAATACGACGAGAGGACCGAGAGCAGCCGCTATCCCGAACGTGATCCGTTGAAGCCGCGACCGGCCCGTCGTTCGTTGTGGCTCGCTGTATGAATGGTTGTCAATCCAATGATCGTTGGATGTTGAGTAGCTGATCACTGGCATGTGTTCAGTGATCAGCTGTCCGTTCGGTGCCGTGCCGGCATGGGATGGCTGCGCAAGTGAGCGCGTCCGGCGCTGGACGCGCTCACCCAGCGTCGTCGTCCCGGTCAGCCAGGACGCCGCCGCCATGCTTGCCGCGGCGGCGGCAAGCATGGCCCACTGCGGAGGTGGGTTCACGACGCTTCCGCCGTCATTGGTCGGGCGCCGTAACGGTTTTGGTCGCTCCCCGCGTGTGCGCCAGCCTGTTCGGTGAGTCGGTTGATCCATGCCAGGCCGGCGAGGTCGAGCGCGATACCGATCGCGAGACAGGCGGTTCCGGCGGGGGTGTGGAGCAGAACGTCCAAAGGGGAGGCGCCGATGAGCACGCCCAGGCCGATCCCGGCGAGAGGCAGCGATGCGACGAGCCGTCCTGATGCCCGTGGCCCGGCGAGCGCCGCTGACACCTCGCCGTCTTTCTCGCGCTCGTCCCGGATAACCGTGGCCAGTCTGTTCGCCATCGGAGCCAACGGGATACCGGCGATCTGGCTCACCCGCCATGCGGCCGCAAGCTGGCGTAGCGTCGCTGCTTCGCAGCGTGCCAGCATGGTCGCGGGGTCTGCCCGGTGCGCAAGGCCAGTACGCAGGGCCAGTGAGTCGCTTACGCGGGTGCGGGTGTCCCGCGGGTACCGGGGCAGGAGCGGCCGGCCGGCATCGGCATCGTCGCGACCGAGGTCTTCGACGGCTGTACGCAGCGCGTCGGACGGGTTCCGGCCCGCCTCAAGCTCGGTGGCGAGGGCCCACAGGATCTCCTGTGCGTCCGCGCGTTGGGCGTTGCGCCAGCGCCGTATCGCGGCGCGCTGTCGGGCACGGTGGGCCGTCACGGTACCGATGATGGTGATGCAGGCCGCTGCCAGCCCGAAACATGCGCCAATGACAGCTACCACAAATGCCCATATCAACCATATTGACCATATTGCCAGCGGTGGTCGGAAACGGGCGGACGGCGGTTTCGGCGGACCACTCAGCTCGCCGGCTGCGCCGGTCCGCTCGGTCACCGGCGTCGCCGCCCGAACCCGTGGCGGACGCCGTCCGATCGGCCCTGAGGCGAGTGCCGCGGCAGCGGCCGAGCAGGCGGTGGCCAGCGCCAGCATCAGCATCGCGGGCTGCCGGGGTCGCCGCGAAGCACACCAAGACGTGGGCCGCCGCGCTTGGCTAGCAACTGGTCAAGGACACGTGCGCCTGCCTCGGCCACGACCACGCTGGCCGTCGTCCCAGGTTCGGGATCCATCGACGTTGCGTGCCAGCGGCGTAGGCGCAGGGCGGCCAGTACGCGGACAGGCCCGCTCTGATCGCGGTGTAACACGCTGATTTCGGTCAGCCTGCGTGTCCCGTCGCGATCTCTGCTGATATGGACGACAGCCTGTACGGCCGAGGCAAGCTGGCTGTGCAGGGCCGCGCGGTCCAGTCCGGCAAGCGCGGCGAGGGCCTCCAGGCGCGGTGGGAGGTCCACTGCGCTATTGGCGTGTACGCTGCTGAAGCTGCCCTCATGGCCGGTGTTAAGCGCAATGAGGAGATCCACGACTTCGGCCCCGCGAACCTCGCCGACGACGATTCGGTCAGGCCGCATCCGTAGCGCTTGACGAACCAGATCGCGCAGGTCGATTCCGCCGGCACCCTCGATGTTGGGCGGGCGGGATTCCAGCCGTACGACGTGCGCCAGACCGACGACGAGTTCGGCGGTGTCCTCCACGATCACGACACGTTCGTCCGGGCCGACCCGGCCCAAGAGCGCGGCCAACACGGTGGTCTTTCCTGACCCCGTCCCGCCCGTGATCAGGGTTGTCATACGGGTGCGGACGAGCGCGTCCAACACCTCCACCATAGCGGGCTGTATTGTCCCGACCTCCACAAGATCATTTAGTGTGAAGGGCCGCCGCCGGGGGATTCGCAGCGACAGGCAGGTCCCTGTTACCGAGATCGGGGCGAGGACCGCATGCAGACGGGTGCCGTCACCAAGTCTCGCGTCCGCGAACGGCGTCGCCGCGTCAAGGCGTCGCCCGGTTGCCGCGGCCAACCGGACCGCGAGGCGGCGCACCGCGTCATCGTCGGCGAAGGTGATGGCGGACCGCTGGAGACCAGCGCCTCGGTCCACCCAGACCTCGCCGGGTCCGTTGACAAGAACGTCCGTTATGGATGGGTCCGCGAGCAGTGGCTCGAGCGGGCCCGCACCCATCAGTTCTGACCGCAGTGACCGATGCAGCGCGAGGGAGTCGTTACCGGCAGGTCCGGTCTCCGCCCGGACCGCCACGGCGATTCGCGAGGATGTCAGTGTTGCGTCCGCGTCCACGAGCCTGCGCCGGATCCCGGCCAGGAGCGCCTCATCGGGGCGTGGTCCCGTGGTTGCGCCGCCGGTGGCCGCGGTGGCTGGTACGCCCGCTGCGGGCTGTGGGTGAGCGCGCTCGGTCCGTTCGACCGCGATGGCGCCAGACGGATGGCGCGGTGTCGCCCCCGTGGCCGGACCCCCGTCCGGATAACCGCTCATACAGCCACGTCCGTACGGGCAAAGCCGAGTTCATCGAGGATCCGTCCGCTGACCCGGGCAAGTGGGCTTCGGCGTCGGCTACCCGGTGGTTCTCCCCGTTCCAGCCCGGTGGCGAGCCCCGATTCGTGCCGAAGCACCCCGGCGACCGGCAGCGCGAGCGCGTCCGCGACGGTGCCGGCAGCCAACCGGGCCGGGCCGGGGAGGCGCACGACAATTCGGACGTCCGCGCAGTGCCGGTTTGCGGTACCGCAGATCCGGCCGGCAGCGGCGATCGCACGGACCTCAGCCGGCACGACTACAATGATCATTGTAGCCATCTGCATCGCAATAGCCGCGGCCTGGTCAGGAGACCGGGGAAGGTCGACAACGAGCACGTCATTGCCGCGCCGGGTGCTGGCCAACATCGAGGTCATCAGGACCGGTGGAATCGCGCTCGGGCTGATTCTGTCCCAGGACAGTACGGCGAGCTCCCCGAGGGACGGCAGCGAATCGGTCAGCATGCGGCGAGGCGCCCGCCCGCGGGCGTCCGCGAGATCCGGCCAGCGCGCGCCTGGCCGGTTCTCGATCCCCAGAGCAAGGTCGATCCCACCGCCGAGCGGGTCGGCGTCCACCAGCACCGTTTGAAGATCTCGGCGCAGGGCGGCCAGAGTCAGCGCGATCGCGAGGCTGGTAGCCCCGGCGCCACCCCGTCCACCGATCACGCCTACCACGGTGGCGCGGCGCTGGTCCGGTTCGGCGGCGGCCGCGAAAACGTCCACAAGCCATTCCTCCGCGTCCGGCAGAAAAGCCACGTGCTCGGCGCCGAGACGCACGGCTGCCTCCCACACGCCGCCGTCGTCGAGATCGGCGCTCAGCAGCACCACGCCTGGCCGCCGTTGCAGCCCAGCGACCACGCACGACGTCACCCGGTCGCTGCCGACGACGACAAGCGGGGCGTTGTTCCAGTATCTGCGGGCAAGATGGGCATCGACGACCGCGTCCACGGTGACGCCGGCGGCTGCGGCGAGCCGGATGATGTCGTCGAGCAGTTGTGGATCATCGGTTATGGCAAGCGGCCGGAGGCTCGGGTCAGCTCCGGGCGCCGCGTGGGTGAGATCGGGCGGTGCGGATGTCATGGCAAGGCCCTTCCGTCGTCAGGAATGGGGACGGACGCCCACCATGACCTATGTGGCGCCTGTGGATGTTTTTCCCTCCACAGGCGCCACATATGGTCTAATAAAGGTTTAAGCCGATTTGAGGAAGTGGCCAACGCGGCGTGGCCAACGCCGCCTGGCTGACTGGCGTGGCTGACCGAGGGACGGCTCCCGTTTGGGGGGCGTCGCGGGAGCCGTCCGTGGGATCTCGCGGTCAGCCGCCAGGGATCCCACGATTGCCGGACAGTGGCGTGGTAAACTCGCTCGGCCCGTTGTGCGTACCCTCTCAACCAGTGGCCAAACCGCCCGGCCACCGCAGCGTTGTCCTGACCTGATCGGTGCTATCTCAGTCGGCCCGGGCGATGGCTTCGCAGATGGCGAGGGACTCGCGGGCACCCAGCTCCACGGCTCGGGCATAGTGAATGACCCATGCGCCGACGCCGTGGGTATCCGCCCCCAGGTAGGCGTGCACCGCATCGGCGTAGGCCTTGGCGTGGGTGTTGGCGTAGGTACGGTGACCGTCGATCCGCCCGGCTTCGATGTGCCCGACGTCGGTCGCGGTCACGGCTTTGGGATCGAGGCCGCGGCTGATCAGTACCAGTCGTCCAGCCGCCCGGGCGATGATCCCGTCGAAGCCGCCGAACGGGCGGATGGCCAGCAGCTCACCTTCCACGACCGCCGCAACGATGATCGCCGGAGCTGCGGTCCGGGCCATCAACAACTCGGTGAGCCCGTCCAGGCGCGCGGTGGCTTCGGCGGGCGTGGGCGCTGGGCCGAGCCCGAGAGGGCCCACCGGGCCGGCGGGGCCGCCCGGGCCCCCCAGCGGGTCGTTCATGGCTGCCGACGCGGCTCCTGGGGCTGGCCAGGTCGCTACTCGTGGGCGGCCGAGATCGGCGTCCGCGATGAGCCCACGCGCGACAAGCACATGCATGCGGGCGAGCGCCTGGCGGGGCGCGTGCTCCCAGGTATCACGCAGCGTCCCCAGCTCCGCGTAGAGCCGGACCGCGCCCAGCGCGGCCCTGAAAGAGTCGCTGCCGCCGGCGGCTGTCGCCGGTCGAAGATCGTGACCGAGGTGTGCGCGGAGGTCGTCCAGCGCGATGTCGTGACCGTCCAGCGCCGCGGATGCGCGCGCGGTGCGCAGGGAGGCCTCGGCGGTCACCCTGGCGCTGTCGCGGCGCATGACCCGATGCCGCAGCAAGGTGTCCACAGAGGTTCGGGCAGCGGCGACCGCGTCGGTGACACCTGGCAGGGTGGCGAGGCGGGCAAGGGGGTCCGACCCGACTACAGCGGTCATTGTCCGTACGCTACAGCCCGCCCGCACCACAGATGGGCAGCTGGGCATCCCGCGGGCGCGGCGAATCTCCGCCGCCGCGGGAGGAGTCATGATCGAATCTGCTGTGGCCGACGCGGCGGCTCCGGCGTTCCCGAGTACCTCGGGAACGTCTGACGGCCGTTCCGCAACTGGACGAACGTAGCGCCGCCGTGGTCCGTTTGTCCTGCGGCGGCGTCCGAAGGCCTGGGCGAAACTGCCCGGAGCGGCCAGGCGCGCGCATCACAGCGCGTCTGGCCGGCGGGCCGGCTCTGGACACGGCAGACTGCGCAAGAGGCGTCCGCGGCGGGTGATACAGGATTGTCGCACCGTACTCAGTCAAATGATCGTTTGTTTCGCGCCGGCCGGGGCCCGAGAGCGGTATGAAGGTGGGGGAGCTGGATGTGAGGGAGGCATAGGCCGCCGAGGCGGTCGCAACACCCGCGCGGAACACCCACGCACGAGCGTTGCGGATGTGTTGGCTGTTGCCGATCGGGCACCATCTGGTGACCTGGACGGTATCGGCCGTTGCCTCGTGTCGCGGTGCGCGCGACCAGCAGCCACTCCGGCGCGGGACAACCCGTGCCCGCTGGCCAACGGTACGCGATCAGGAATCGTTTCGCGCGCCCGAGGCCCACGGGCCACCAGAAGGAGGAGCAACGGTGTCGACTCCAACGCAGGACCGCTCGGCCGGCCGAGACGCGACACTCGGTGAACTTGTCGCGGTCGCGGCGCGAGACCTGTCACTACTCGTCCGACAGGAGATCGATCTCGCGAAAGCGGAGCTTTCGAAGCAGGCTATGTCTGCCGCGCTTGGCGTCGGGTTCCTGGTGGCTGCCGCGGGCCTCGGCCTCGGCGCTCTGATCGCGGTCACGATCGGGTTCGGAGAGCTGTTCACCTGGGCCGGCGTGGAGCGGTTCTGGGCGTACTTCCTGACCACGCTGCTCTATCTGGTCGTCGCCGGGATGCTGGCTCTGTTCGGGGCAACGCGGTTGAAGAAGGTTTCGCCACCCGAGCGCACCTTGCGGACGGTCAAGGAGGACATCGCGTGGCTGAAGCATCCGACGACAGTCGCGGGTGGTGCGGCAAACCACTCCAACGGACACGTGCCGGGCAGCGCGCGGAACTCGGTCTCCAGCCACTGAGAGCGTGTGTGAGATCGGGCTTTCGATCAGTGAGCCGCGTCCAGGCGCCCCCTGGCAAGGCGGCAGGCCGAAGCGATACCGGATGAGTTGTATCGGTGTGGCCGACAACGCAGCCAGGGGGCGTCTGGTCGCGGCGAGCCGGAATGACGATCTCAAACACGCTCTGAGAGCCTGGTTTGGATTTTCTGTACAGGTTCTGAGGCTCCGTGGATCTCCGCCGGAGATCCACGGAGATCCACAGAGATCCAGCGAGGCAGCATCGGGGCACCCATAGCCCGTTGCGGGCTCGGGGGACGCATCGGCGGAACGCCGGGGTGGGTGGATCAGAGCGCTGTGGGCGGGCCGGGCAGGCAGGCGGGCACGGATCGACCAGGTCGCCGGTCTGTCATCCTGAGACACGATGGAGGCCACTGTTCCAGAGATCAGCACCGTCCTTGTGGACGGTCCGTGGCAGCATCGTGACATATCTGCCAATGGCACTCGCCTGCACGTGGTCGAGTCTGGCGATGGTCCGCTCGTGTTGTTGCTACATGGTTTCCCACAGTTCTGGTGGGCCTGGCGCCACCAGCTGACCGGTATCGCCGCGGCCGGATACCGGGTGGTGGCTGCGGACCTGCGTGGATACGGCGCCAGCGACAAGCCGCCACGCGGGTATGACGTGTTCACCCTGTCCGATGATGTTGCCGGTCTGGTCCGGGCGCTCGGTGAGCGGGACGCGGTGATTGTCGGGCACGACTGGGGTGGTGTGGCGGGGTGGGCGACGGCGGCGCTTTTTCCGCGGCTGGTACGCGGTCTTGTCGTGCTGGCAATGCCCCATCCCCTGCGGGTCCGGCACGAGATGGTGGCGAGCCCGCGCGGGCAGGGTCTCTCGGCCCGCCATCTGATCGCCTTCCAGCTGCCGTGGCGTCCGGAGCGGCAGCTGGTCGCCGATGACGCGGCAGATGTAGGGCGGCTGTTGCGGTTGTGGGGCGGTCCTGGTTATCCAGCTGTTGAGGTGGAACACCGCTATCGCGAGGCGATCCGGATCCCTGGGGTTGCGCATAGTTCCCTGGAGTATCACCGGTGGGCTTTCCGATCGCTGTTCCGGCCGGACGGTGCTCGGTTCGCGGCGGCTCTGCGCCGGCAGCCGGTGACCGCGCCGACGTTGCAGCTGCACGGCCGTCTTGACCGGTGCATGCTGGCCTCGACCGCGCAGGGCTCCGGGCGTTACGTCAGCGGTCCCTATACCTGGAAGCTGCTGGACGGGGTGGGGCACTTCCTCCCGGAGGAGGCACCGGACATCATCACCAAAGAGATCGTCAGCTGGCTCGCGTGCTGACCCGTGTTTCGAAAACCGCCTGTCTGGTTTGTTGTGTTCGGGCGGTCTTTGGTTGTGCTCCCGGGGCCACACTGATACAGCTCACCTCC
>NZ_CAKJTR010000030.1:0-10679 GCF_917627355.1 Protofrankia sp. Cj3
CCCGCCGTCCTGGCCGGCGGCCTCGATCCCGCCCGCGAGCTGGCCCCGTACCTGTTGACCCCGGAGCAGGTGCGGCGGGCCGCCGAAGCAGCCCGCCAGCAGGCGCTGATGGATGCCGCCGCCGGGGGCGGCGGTGACGGCGCGGTTCCAGTCGGCGCGGCACACCTGCGCGCCGGGGTCCGCTCGCAGAACGCGGCCGGGCTGGAGAAGCTCGCCCGCCGCGTCGAACCGGCGGTCGGCTGGGCCGACCTGGTTCTGCCGGAACCGGTCGTCGCCCAGCTGGACGAGCTGGCCAGCCGGGTCCGCCACCGGGACCGGGTGCTCGGCGGGTGGCGGATGCGCCCGGGTGGCGGTCGCGGCCGGGGCGTGACGGCGCTGTTCGCCGGTGACTCGGGCACCGGCAAGACGATGTCAGCCGAGGTCGTCGCCGCTGACCTGGGCCTTGACCTGTATGTGGTGGATCTGTCCACGGTGGTCGACAAGTACGTGGGGCAGACCGAGAAGAACCTGGAACGCATCTTCACCGAAGCGGACGGTGTCAACGGAGTCCTGCTGTTCGACGAAGCCGACGCGATCTTCGGCAAGCGCTCCGAGGTCAGGGACGCCCATGACCGGTACGCCAACATGGAGAGCGCTTACCTGCTGCAGCGGATGGAGTCCTTCGACGGGATCGCGATCCTCACCACGAACCTGCGCGCGAACCTGGACGACGCCTTTACCCGGCGGCTCGACGTCATCGTCGACTTCCTGATGCCCGGCGCGGCACAGCGGCACGCCCTGTGGGACCACTGTCTGGGCCCCACACTGCCCCGCGACGGCGACCTCGACCTGGACTTCTGTGCCCGCAGCTTCGAGCTGGCCGGCGGCAGCATCCGGGCTTGCGTGGTGACCGCCGCGTACCTGGCCGCCGAGTCCGGGCGGGCGGTCACGACCGACCACCTGGTGGCCGCCGTGCAACGCGAGTACCGCAAGCTCGGCCGGCTGGTGCTGGACAGCGAGTTCGGCGCGTATGCGCGCCCGCTCGCCTGATGCCTGTGTCCTTTCCTGGCAACGCTGGGGAGTGGAGCGGTCCCGCTCTCGTAGACAGCGCCCAACGTCAGGTCCACCCCCTCGACAGGCCCGGGGCCGAGCACCGCTACCCGAGGAAGCTGAGCCACGACCGCAGACTACCGTAGTGTATGTGCTACGCTGTAGTGCGTGGCTACGCCTCTATCCATACGTTTTGAGCCGGGACTACTGACTCGGTTGCGGCAACGTGCGGTAGCCGAGACCGGAGCGAACACCTCGGCGCTGGCCCAGCGGCTTGTCGATGAGGGGCTGCGGATGGCCGAACACCCGGGCATCGTTTTCAAGGGCGGCCCTTCGGGGCGTCGGGCAGCGTTGGCGTATGGGCCCGATGTCTGGGAGGTCGTCAAGTTCCTCCGTGAGATCGATGAGCGAGGGCCGGCTGCGGTGGCGGCTGCGGCGGAGGTGTTCGCGGTTGACGTCAACCGGATCAGCAGTGTGATCAGCTACTACGGTGACCATCACGACGAGATCGACGCGGAGATTGCGGTCGCGGAAGAAGCGTCGGCACGCGCTGAGCATGCGTGGCGCATTCGGCAGCGGCTTATTGCATGAGTGCGCCGAAGCCGGGACCAGTTGAATTAGCTCTGGATGAAATGTTCTCGCCAAAGATCGCCGATGTTTTGCGTGAGCGTGGCCGTACAGTTATTGCTGTTGTTGAGCGGGTCGATCTGCGCGCTGTGACGGACGATGATCTGTATGCTTGGGCTGCAGCTGAACGATGCTGGCTGTTGACCGAGAATGTCAAGGATTTTCGTCCGATCATGCTTCGGACCCTACAGGCCGGCGGTGCTGCTGCCGGCTTGCTCTTCACCAGCAGTCGAACCTTCCCCCGCTCACGGCAAAATCCCGGTCCACTCATCGAAGCCATCCATGCATGGCTTGCGAAGGGGCCGCCGGCACCGCCACTGATTGAGGACTGGCTCTTCCCTGTACAACAGTAAGCGACTGGGCCCCGTGATCCGTATGAGTGGCCGACTTAGAGCGCCCTATTGCCGGGCGCTCTTACGCGGGTGAAGGAGAATTTTGTCTGCCTGAACTGTGCTGATGCACGTCGGTGGGCGTTCGGCCAAGGCGATCGACGACGGGGAGGTCTGGCCAGCGTTCACCGGTATCCTGGTCCGGGACGGCTACGCCCACCTGACCGGGGCGGTGCACGCTTGATGCGGAGCACACCTGCTCAGAGATCTGCCGTGTCGTGCGGCAATCGTACGTCAGACCTTGACCACCATGACCCGATCTCCGCAGAGCAGCCGCATGTCCTCCTCGTCCGAGGTAAAAACGGCGGCGTCACCGTGTTCCCTGCGCGCGACAGCGGCGAGCGCGGCGTCAATGGCGTATTTATGGCCATGGAGACCAGCCTCCGCCAGCAGGCCGATGGCCTCATCGGTGATCTCCCGAGTCACGGACGCCACCGCAATTTTCGATAGAGTCCACCGCCAAGCACCGCGATTCACCCGCTTGTGATAGGCCTCGATCAACGTCATGGAGGTGGTCACAACCCGGATCCCGGAGCGGTCAGCATCTTTGAGTCGCGCGCCCATACGCCGTTCGCCGCGAACGGCCTGCGCAAGAGCTTCACTATCCAGGAGATACACCAGTTCCGGCATCAACTCGCCGTGCGGGCAGGCATCGATGACGGCATGGGACGGGCCTTACGTTCGGCATGACGGCACTGGATCTCATGACGTTCGGCCTCGGCCCCGGCGAGCTCTTCCCCGGTGACCTCGCCGTATTCCGACTCCCACCAGCCAACAAATTCATGCAGGTGGTCCCGTTCCCGCTGCCGCTCCATGGCCTGCGTGACATATCGACTGAAACCGCCGGCGCCGACTTCGGCACGGATCTCCTCGGCCAGTTCCTCGGGTAGCGTTACCGTATATTTTTTTGTTGCCATACCGTTTACCATACCATTCGGGGTGCCGAGCCAGACGGCTGGTGCTGGACAGCGAGTTCGGCGCGTATGCGCGCCCGCTCGCCCTGATGCCCGTGTCCTTCCGGGCAACACTGGTTGCCCTGCCGGGCGCCTGCGGGCCTCTGGCGCGTGTCCGCGGGTCACCACAGGGTGGAAGGCGTCGCACGTCGACGGTGGGAGGAACATGCACGCCAGAGAGCCGCATGCTGCGTCAGCCGCCCGGACGGGCCGGCCACCGGCCTCCCGATCGTCACCGTCGGGTCCGCCCCACGCGGCCGGTCCTGAGGCGGTGCTGGCGTTGCAGCGCACGGTCGGCAACGCTGCGGTATCGGCGATGCTGCAGGGTTTTCAGGATCGTGGCGATGGCTCCCGCCACGTTTCCCCACCGCGACCGGAAAACGTCCAACGCTCCCCGGTTCATAATGTCCTGCGCTCGCCCGGGCAGCCGCTCGCCGAGCCGGTACGCGCCGACCTGGAAGCCAGGCTGAACGCGGACTTCTCCGACGTGCGGGTCCACACCGATGCCGCCGCCCACGAGTCCGCCGTCTCCGTTCAGGCGCATGCGTACACCTCCGGTTCACACGTGGTCTTCCAGCGGGGCCGGTATGACACGTCGTCCACGGCTGGCCGCCGGATGCTGGCGCACGAACTCACCCACGTTGTCCAGCAGCGCAACGGGCCGGTCGAGGGCACCCCGACCGCCGAAGGCTACTCACTCAGTCACCCTGACGACCGGGACGAACGCGTGGCCGAGCAGACGGCCATCGCCGCCGTGTCCGGTCCGGCGCCGGACCAGAACCTCCAGCGCCGGACCAAGCCCTCCGCGCGAGGACAGCGGCCAGCGGCGGGCGAGGCCGGTCAGATCGTCCAGCGCAGGGTGGGGTTCGAGTTCGAGGACAACACATGGCGGCCATGGCGGCGGATCCGGGCTGAGCACGGCACGATGCGCCGGTTCCGGAACATCGTGCCCGCAATAGACGACGACCAGGTAAGCCCGGTTGAACGGCACGCGGTCCTACATAACGGCACCGACTTCCGGCTCGAGGCGGACGACACGCCAGGGCCGCTGGTGAGCAACATCGAGTTCGTCACGGAGCCGTTCGAGGAGACCCCCGCAGGTATGGCGGCGCTGGATCGGGCGTTGGCCGAGATGAGAGCGATCATAGTCCGGTTGAGGGCATTCGTCGGACGCCCCGGCCCGACGGTAGTGGATGGCGGACCGCCGTACCCGCTGCCCGTGAGGGACTACAAGGAGCACTTCGTCCGCCACGAGCAGCACGGTTTGTCGGGGTCGGGCGGGTTGGCAGCCAGGGACACGTTGCTCTCCGGTGGGTCGCGGGACGGCCGGTTCAAGATGCAGGCCACGTCGGGAGTTCCGCTCACCGACCTGTCCGCGGTCATGGAGCGGCTGGGGCGGGACGTACCGGGCGAAACCCCCCAGCAGACCCAGGAGCGCCGTGCGGACCGGGCCACGATCTACCCGCCGGATGACAGCCCGGAGTTCCTCCGGGTCCAGGGCCGGGCGCCGAACCTCGCCCGGCAGGTGGTCGCTCAGATGCAGCAGGACCCGAACTACGCCACCGCGTTGGCCGCCAGCACCGGTGAACTGACCGGTTTCCTCGCTGCGGTCATGCTGAGCATGAAGCTGCTCCGCCGGCCGCCGGGCCGGAACCTGGGGGTGAAGGCCCGGCTGCCCCTCATGCCCCGCAACAGCTTCGCCCAGATGTTCGGGGCCCTGCCCGCCGCACAGCAGGACGCGATTCGCAACGACCCGCTGGTACTCGTCAACGCCGTCCTCGCCGTGTCGAACGCGAACCCGCTCCTGCAGGGTGGCGGGGACCAAGGGCTCACCCCGGCCTCCGCACTGATCGCCCCCAACCCGGGGCAGCTCACCGGGGTTGACCAGCACGGAGCGCCGGTGCGCGCCCCGTCTGAGGCTTTCGAGCAGGCGCTGGCGACGGTCACCATCCAGGACTGGCTCACGGGCATCCCGGCCGGTCAGGATTACCTGTTACCACAGCACATGCAGCAGTGGCTCGCCAGCCGCCCCGGGGTCTCCGATGAGGCTCAGGGGGGAGCGGTCGAGGCACTGGAGAGCTTCGGTTCGGCCGGGACCCTCGACACTCGGGACGGGGGGACGACCCTCCCGCTTTTCGAGAACCGCGCGATCTCTCCCCGAAGCGACGGCGCCAACCTCACGATCGACCAGGCCGCCACCAACGCTCGCTTTCTGCTGGCCTTCTTCACCAGGATCCGTAACGGTCAGTGATCAGACTGGCCGTCATGGTGCCGCGAGCGGGAACAGAAAGTATCTGTGCCGGAAACATGAGCCGGGACAAATCAATGCGGACGGCATCGGAACGAATGGGAGGAGAGGTCCTTGCGTGCGTACGAGCAGTCGCCGCGCAGGGCGGAGGCGCCGGATGGGAGTCGGTCTTCGCGGCGGGCCGGTGACCGTCCGGTGGTCCCGGTGGCGCCCCTCGTAGCTGCTGCTGGCGGCCCGAGTTCGGCGGCCGGGTTGCTGGCCCTCCAACGCGTCGCGGGCAACGCTCCGGTGGCGCGCCTGTTCGAATCCGGCCGGCACGTCCGCGACGACTCGGGCGGGCACGATCAGGTGGTGCCGCGCGACACCGGGCAGCCGGACCCGGTGCAGCGGTCGGCGGTACACGATGTGGTGCGTTCGGCTGGCCGGCCCCTTGCGGGGGGCCTGCGCGCGGAGATGGAGGCCCGGCTGGGCGCGGACTTCTCGGACGTGCGGCTGCATACTGATGCAGCTGGCCACACGGCAGCCGAGTCGGTGCGGGCCGAGGCATTCACGTCCGGTTCGCACATCGCGTTCCGGCACGGCGGGTTCGATCCTTCCACGGTTGCGGGCAAGCACACGCTGGCCCATGAACTGACCCACGTGGTGCAGCAACGTTCCGGGCCGGTGGCGGGTACCGACGTGGGCGACGGGCTGCGCGTGTCCGACCCGTCCGACCGCTACGAGCGCGAGGCCGAGGCCACCGCCACCCGGGTCATGGCCGCGCCGCCGGAACAGGTGGCCGCCGCCCGTACGGCGGGCGCGCACCCGAGTACCGGCGCGGGCTCGGCACGTCCTGTACAGCGCGCGCGGGGGCAGGCGAAGGCGAAGGCGAAGGCGAAGGCGCCGGCGCCGGCCCCGCCGGTGGAAAGCCCGTACGAGCGGCTGGTGCGCGCCGTGGGTGAGCGGATCGAGGGGTTCGCGAAGTTGCTGCCGAACGAGCAGGAGGATGTTCTCCTCGCCGCCTGCGGTGTGGTGCCGGACAATGTGATCACTATCGAAGTCGCTGAGAACGATCTCGAAGAGGGTGTCGACAACATCAAAAAGGAGATGACCAGCAGTCAGTACCGGCCGAGGTATGAGACAGGCGGCGGCACGAGCGACTGGGCCGCCGCTTCCATAACGGCCGAGCACACCAGGCTCCGGAATGAGCCTGGCAACCCCTGGAAGAACCAGACGACGCTGCATCACAAGATTTCCCGTAGGAACCTGAGCACATTGTTCACCGCCGCCGCCAAGGCTGACCAGGCCGAGGTGCAGCCGCTCTACATTTTTCTGGACACGCTGAAGGACCGGGTGGGCTCGACAAGCTACCAGAAACTCCTGTGGAACATGCCGGCGAATCTCGAGATGGGCCCCGCTTCCGACACCCGTAGGGACGATCCCAACGCGGACTTCGATAGGAACATCCGAGACGGCCGGCAGAACGACCCCACGCTCGGATGCTCTGTCAACGGTCGACCGTATGATCGTTCAGCGGGATTGGGACTGGAACAAGATAGCCGAACTCCTCGGGGAAGCCGACGGGGAGCACGGGCAGACTGTCAGCTCCCGGGGGATCCTCTCCCCACCCCAGCCGGGCCTGTGGAACAAGGTCGGAGACAAATACGAGAAGACCGGGTGACCCGCGCGTCGCGTCCATCCGGGCACCCCGGTCGTGCCCTCGGCGCCGGCCCGTGTGACCGTTTGCGGGGACGCCCCGATCGACAAGGCTTCAGCGGGATCACACAGGAATAAGGAGCGTCCATGCCGTCGTACCTGTCCCCGGGCGTATACGTGGAGGAGGTCCAGAGCGGCTCCCGCCCTATCGAGGGGGTGGGCACCGCGGTGGCGGCCTTCCTGGGCTTCGCCGAGAAGGGGCCGTTCCACACCCCGACCCTGGTGACCAACTGGAGCCAGTACCTCCAGACCTACGGGGGCATGGTCGAGGGGGCCTATCTCCCGCACGCCGTGTACGGCTATCTCGCCAACGGCGGCGGCAACTGCTACGTCGTGCGGGTGGGCGACCCAACCAGCAGCCGCCCCACCGACAGAGCGGAGCCGAAGGCCGAACTGGCCGGTGCACCGGCCGCGCTCGGCACCTTCAAGGTCGCCGCGCTGCCCGCCGCGGCGGCGGCCGGGGAGATCTCTGTCGAGGTCGCCGACCCGGACGGTGAGGCCGCCGGGGATGACCGCTTCAAGCTGCTCGTACGCCAGGCGGGCACGGTGGTGGAGACCTTCGACGTCTCGTTCAAGAAAAGCGCCAAGAACTACGTCGTCAGCCAGGTACGGGAGCACTCCAAGGTCATCACCGTCGAAGAGGCGGCTCCAGCGAACACGCTGGCACGCCCGGCCAAGCAGACCGTGACGCTGCCCGCGCCCCCGGTGCCTCCCGCGCCCACCGCCGCGACGCCGGCCCGGTTGTCACCCAACGAGTACGTGGGCGACGCCGATGCGCGTACCGGCTTCGGCGGGCTGGAGAGCATCGACGACATCACGATGGTCGCGGTGCCCGACCTGATGAGCGCGTACCAGCAGCGGCTGATAACGGCCGAGGAGGTCAAGACGGTACAGCTCGCGGTCATCGCGCACTGCGAGCAGATGGGTGACCGGATGGCGATCCTTGATCCGCTGCCCGGCATGACGGCCCGGCAGGTGTACACCTGGCGGCGGGACACAGCCGGTTACGACTCCAAGTACGCCGCTCTGTACTACCCATGGATCAAGGTCTTTGACCCGGCGAGCGGGCAGAACCGGTTCATGCCGCCGAGCGGGCACATCGCCGGCCTGTGGTCGCGCAGCGACACCGAGCGCGGGGTGCACAAGGCGCCGGCCAACGAGGTGGTGCGCGGCGCGGTCGAGCTGCAGAACAACGTCACCAAGGGGGAACAGGACCTGTTGAACCCGGCCGGTGTCAACTGCCTGCGGACGTTCCCGGGCCGCGGCCTCCGGGTGTGGGGCGCGCGCACACTGTCGTCGGACCCCGCGTGGCGGTACATCAACGTCCGGCGGCTGTTCAACTACCTGGAAGAGTCGATCCTGCTGGGGACCCAGTGGGTGGTCTTCGAACCGAACGACGAACGGCTGTGGGGCACCATTCGCCGCAACATCGCGGCCTTCCTGATGGAGGAGTGGCGGCACGGGGCGCTCTTCGGGAGTTCGCCCGACGAGGCGTTCTACGTCAAGTGTGACCGTGAGACCAACCCGCCGGAGGCGGTCGATCGCGGTCAGGTGGTCTGCGAGATCGGCCTCTGCCCGGTCAAGCCGGCCGAGTTCGTCATCTTCCGGCTGTCGCAGTTCTCCGACAGCACCAGCCTCGTCAGCGAATGACCCGAAAGGCGGTAACGATCCATGGCCAGCGGTGACAGTTTCATTGTCCACACGTTCCAGGTGGAGTTGGGCAAGGCCCGCGTGGAGTCGGTTCAGGAGGTCAGCGGGCTGATTGTGGAACTGGACGCCATCGAGGTCAACCAGGTGACCCCGACCGGGCAGTACATCATCCGCAAGCTGCCCGGCGCCCGTAAGGGGGGCGAGGTGACGATCACCCGCGGCCTGGACAAGAGCAGCGCGTTCACTAGTTGGATCAAGGATACCTTTGAGAAAGGGGCCGTCGACACGGCCCGCCAGAACATCAGCATCGTGCTCACTGACAGCCAGAGCAGCCAGCAGCGGCGCTTCGACCTGAAGAACGCCTGGGTGAGCAAGTGGGAGGGGCCGAGCCTGAAGGCCGGTGAGGCGTCGGTCGCCACCGAGAAGATCACCGTGGTGTATGAAGACATCACGACGTCATGAGACGGCGGAGCGTGTCCGCTGGGGCCCTCGGCGCGCTCGCTGAGCTTCCCGGCGGCCCCGACGACGGTCCGGTGCCAGAGCGGGTTCCGTCGGCGCCCGCGCGTCAGCGGTTGCAGACCGAGTTCACGTTCGAACTACCCCGCGGGTACGTCGACGCGGACGGCCGGCTGCACCGGGACGGCAGCATGCGGCTGGCCACCGCCCGGGACGAGTTGACGCCCCTGATCGACCTGCGCGTGAAGCAGAACTCGGCATACCTGTCGGTTGTGCTGCTCAGCCTGGTCATCACAAGGCTCGGCACGATCACCGACGTCCGGGCCGAGACGGTCGAGCAGCTTTTCGCCTCGGACCTGGCGTTCCTGCAGGACTTCTACCGGCGGATCAACGCGGAGGGCCATACCCGCGCCGCCGTGACCTGTCCCACGTGCGACTCGGCGTTCGAGGTGGACATCGCCGGTGGTCTCCTGGGGGAATCGTGACGTACGCGACCGACCGGCTCTACGAGGAGGTCGCGTACGTCGCCTACCACTTCCACTGGTCGAGGGACGACATCCTCGACCTCACGCACGCGGAGCGGCTCCGCTACGTGGGCGAGATCGCCCGCATCAACACACGGATCAACGAGGGTGAGTGACCCAGCGTGGGCCTGCTCGATCGACTGCTCCGACGGCGCTCGGCGGCGGCTGTACCGGTGGAGACCGGGCAGGCCGGGGCGCCGTCCGAGCCCTCCGAGCCGTCCGGATCCGCGGACCCGGGCTGGCGATGGCTGCCGCCGCTGCGGCGGACCGTCGGTGAGCAGGATCTCCTCACCGATCCGGACGGGTTCCGGGACCGGTTGAGCACCTGGCAGGATCCGACCTTTCGTACCGCCCCCGGGCATCTGGTCAACCCGCAGGCGCCCGGGGGCCTCGGGTACGATCTGCTGCGCCCCGCCACACCCGTATCGGGTGGGGTGCGGACCGGTGTCAAACCACTGGTGCAGCGCCTGCCGCTGGCCGCGCCGAGCCCTCTGCCGTCCGGGTCGCCGTCCGAACCGGAATCGTCCCCCGAGCCGCTGTCCGGGCCGGGGGACGATTCCGCCGTCCGCCTCGAGCTGACCGGCCCCGCCGTCCGCCCCCGCCCGGCCCACTCGGCCCGGGCGGCAGTGGCGTCCCCGCCAGCCACGACAGGCAACGCCCAGCGCTCGGTACGCCCGCCCGGCCGGACGATGACTGTGGCCCGGGTGGTACAGTCGGCGCGGCGGCTCCCCGCCGCGCCGACACCATCGTCACGGGCAACCCCGGCCCGGCCCGGCCCGATGGCGTCGGCGCCGGAGTCGGCGCCACCTCCCGCCGAGGGCGGCGTCCAGCGTCCTACCGTCGCTGACGAGCCTCGGCCCGGATTCACCACCGATACCCCTCCTGCGGAGGTCCGGCCCACCGAGGGCCATGAGCCGGCGCCGACGCCGCGGTTACCGGTCGATCCGGGGTCACCCGCCGGGGCAGCCCCGCGCCGGGGCAGCCGGATCGGCCTCGGCGAGCCACTGCCGATGGTGCCGCCCACCGCGCGCCGGAGCAGCGGGCAGTCCGGCGCGCGGCCGCTCCCGGAGGCCACCGCGGCTGGACCTCGGCGTGCTGAGCCGGTGGT
>NZ_CAKJTR010000030.1:11037-26872 GCF_917627355.1 Protofrankia sp. Cj3
CATGTCGGGTGTGTCTCCGTCGCTGGCCACAGCAATGCCGGCCACAGCAATGCCGGATGGTGTGGAGCGGCTGCCGGTTGCCGATCGGGCCGTACATGGTCCTGGTGGCCAGGGGCATGCTGCTGGCCGGGCTGCGGGTTCTGCTGGCGGTCGGGAGCAGGGCATGGACCGGCCTGTTCAGCGTACGGGTGTGCCCGGCCAGCCGGAACGGGCCTCCGGCGCCGAGGTCGCCGTTGTCCGTGCGGCCCCGGCTGGGCCGCTGTGGCAGCAGGAGTCTGGGTCGGGCGGTGTGGCCGATCCTGGACAGGTTGCATCATCCGGACCTCGGCGTGCTGAGCCGGTGGTACAGCGCATCGCCGTACCTGGGGCTGAGGGAGTGGCTCTGGCCGGGCCGGGGCGGCAGCAGGAGCCCGGGCCGGGTGATGCGCCTGATCGTGATCATGGACAGGTGCTGGTGTCGAAAGCGCGCCAGTCTGGTGCGTTGACCAGCGGTGCAGTCACGGGTGCGGCTGCGGTTACCGGGGTGTCGTCAGGTGGGGTGCCGAATCCGGCGGTCCCGCGGGATCCGATGGTTTCGCGGGGCGGGGAACCGTCTGTGGTTCAGCGGGCTGTGAATGGTTCTGTGGCCGCTCCGGGGCCTGGTCGGCCGGTGGTCCCGATGCCTGGCGCGGGGCCTGTCGGACTGACAGCAGCGCTGGCCACAGCAATGCCGGATGGTGTGGAGCGGCTGCCGGTTGCCGATCGGGCCGTACATGGTCCTGGTGGCCAGGGGCATGCTGCTGGCCGGGCTGCGGGTTCTGCTGGCGGTCGGGAGCAGGGCATGGACCGGCCTGTCCGGCGCACGGGTGTGTCCGGCCAGCCGGAACGGGCCTCCGGCGCCGGGAGCGCTCTACAACAGACACCGACGCCCGGTTTGGGCGCCGGTACGCTGGCGGCCACACCGCCGGACACGAGAGTCCCTATCCCCGCGGCCCGGATCCTTGTCCAGCGGAGGGCCGACGTACCCCCCGGCGCGCTGTCCGGGCCTTGGGGGTTGCCATCGGCCGGGGAACGATCGCTGGCCGGCGTCAGCCGCGCGAGCGGAACGCCGCCGTCCGGGCCAGTGCTTGCTTCCCCGCCGGCTGCCCATGTGGTCCAGACACTCGCCGCACGCCCGATGCGCCCGGTCGTCGCCGCCGACAAAATCACTGGGGTCGGCGGGACCGGCGGTGTACGAACAGGGAGGAGGGTGGCGCGGCCGGAGTCCGCACAGCCGGTACAGCGGACCGCGACACCGGCACGCCCGGTATCCACGGGCTTGCCGCCGTACGGCACGCCCCTGCCGACGGTGCGCCGTGCGGCACCCACCGGCAGCGGCTCTCAGGTATCCAGCGGCGGGAACCGACCCGGCGCCGCAGCGCCCACCACAGCATCGGCGCCTGTCCCACGTTTCTCCGGGAGTACGCCACGCACGACGGCGGCGGCGCCCATGCGCGGCGCGCCAGCGCCGGTGCAGCGCCGGTCAGCGATAACGGCATTACCGGCGTCGCCGCCATCACGGCCGTCAACCCCATCATCCGTGTCATCCGCGGGCTCCGAGGCCCGGCCGGAACAGGGTGCTGCCGGCATCGACATTGACGAGTTGATCCGCCGGTTCGATCGGAGGCATCTTGATCATCTTGCTCATCGGCTGGTCGAACCGCTCGGGCGTTTGCTACGCGCCGAGGTCCGGCTCGGACGTGAACGCACCGGCCGTCTGTTGGACGGCGGCCGGTAAGCGGACACACCGGTGAACGAACACAACGGCATCACATGGAAGGACGAGTATGGCAAGCGTCGATCCCGGCACAGCGGTCCATTTCCGCCTGAAGATCGACGGTATCAACCTGGGCGACTGGAACAGCTGCGACGGGCTCGGCTGCCAGGTGGAGGTCGAGGAGCACCAAGAAGGCGGCAACAACGGCTTCGTCTGGCAGCTACCGTCGCGTATCCGCTACCAGAACGTGACGCTGACCCGTCCCCTCACACCGGATACGGCCAAGGTGGCGCAGTTCCTGGCCAAACTGCCCAGAGGTGTTAAACGCGGGACGGCACAGATCGCCGCGCTGCGGCCGGATCTGGCGATGCTGGTGCAGTGGGGGCTCGCCGACGTCGTACTCGTGCGCTGGTCGGGGCCGTCGTTCGACCCGACCCGATCCGAGGTGGCCACCGAGAGCATCGAGCTGGCGTATCACGGGTTCCTGGAGGTGGGCGGATGATCGCGCCAGCCGGCAAGGTGGCGGCGTTCCTGCAGCGGTACCAGCCGCCGACCAACGGCGGCAGCCGGCCGGGTGGGCCGCTGGGTGGGCCCATCACGTTCATGTTCAACCCGAACCAGCTCACCCTGACCAAGTCGGCGACCTGGATCCCGCACATCGTGCGGGGCGCGCAGGAGACCGGTATCCCGGAGTTCAGCGGTTCCGGGCCGCGAACGTTGGACCTTGAGATCTTCCTTGACGTCACCGACACCCATAGCCGCACCGTGCAGCAGCGCGTCGACGAGTTGCTGACCTGCTGCGTGCCCACGGCGGCGAGCATCGCGGCCAAGGCGCCGTCACCGCCGTGGGTGAAGTTCGCCTGGGGCCAGTTCCAGACGGTGTCCTTCTACGCGTATGTCGGCCAGGTCAGCGCCGCGTGCACGCTGTTCGACGGCAACGGTACGCCGCTGCGGGCGAACTGCTCGCTGAGCTTGTCCGAGATCAGTGGCAACATGCCCGGCCAGAATCCCACCTCCGGAAGCCGGTCGGCGCGCCGGGTGCACCGAGTGGTGGACGGCGACTCACTGCCGCTGCTGGCGCACAGCGAGTACGGCGATCCGACGGTCTGGCGGGTGATCGCGGAAGCCAACGGAATCGACGACCCGATGCGGCTGCCGCCCGGCATGGAACTGCTGCTGCCGGCCGCTGACGAGCTGCCAGCCGGCAGCTAGGACACAGGTAGGCAGCTCTAGACACAGGTAGGGAGCACAGTGTCGGACGGCAACTACACCAATTACCTCATCGTCGGCGTACCCGGGCCACTGCCGGAGGAGTGGGAGACCCGCCTGGTACACGCGGCTATCGAGGACAGCTCGAATCTGCCCGCCGCGGCGACGCTGCGCTACCGCGACTCCAAGAGCCAGCTGCTGGACAAGCTCAATATCACCATCGGTTCGCGACTCACCGCCGCGGTCCGGGCCGGTGACAAGACAAGCCCGGTGCCGCTGTTCACCGGCGAGGTCGTCACGCTGGAGACGGAGTTCGACGGCACCGGCACGTTCACCACGATCCGTGCGCTGGACATGTCGCACCGGCTGATGCGCGGGCGGCAGGTGGCCACCTACACCGGCAAGGCGTCGGACATCGCCCGCGACGTGGCGCGGAAAGCCGGCCTGTCGATCGGGAGAATCGACCCCACCAGCACCGTCTACGAGATGGTGACCCAGCCGAACACCACGGACTGGGAGTTCCTCACGATGCTCGCCGCCGACAACGACGCCGAGGTCGCCATGGTCGACGGCACGTTCGTGTTCCGGAAGCCGGTGCGCGCCGCGACAGCACCCGGCACCGGTACGCCGGCCCGCCAGAGCGACGTAGTGGTGCAGATGAACGAGAACCTGCTCGCCGTGCGGTCCACGGTCACCTCGGTCGGTCAGCTCTCGCGGGTGGAGGTACGCGGCTGGGACGTCAGGCGCAAGAAGGAGCTCGTGGCCGAGGCGAAGACGGACACCAGCGCGGAGCTGAACCTCGGCCTCACCCCGGCGCAGGTGGCGCAGCCGTTCGGCGACGCGGAACTGCTCGTCACCGACGTGCCGTACCGCACCGACGCCGAGGTCAAGGCGGTCGCGACAGCGCTCGCCTCGAACGTGACGTCGGCGTTCGCCGAGCTGGAGGTCGGCATCCGCGGCAATCCGCGGATGCGCGCCGGGGTACCGATCACGCTGGCGGACGTCGGCCCGCCGTTCGAGGGCAAGTACACGATCACATCGAGCCGGCACGTGTTCGGGCCGGGCCGGTTCTACGAGACGTGGCTGACCGTCAGCGGCCGTCAGGACCGGTCACCGTACGGGCTGGCGGCCGGTGCCTCCGCCCCGGCCCGCGGGATGCGCGTGCCCGGTCTCGCGATCGGCATCGTGACCAGCACCAGCGCCGGCCAGGGCCGCGACCGTGACCATCCCGAGCGCCGTGACCAGGGCTGGGTCAAACTGCGGTTCCCGTGGTTGACCGGGCTGGGCGGCCCCCGGAAGAACGGCTATGAGACCGACTGGGTACGGACGGTGCAGTTCGGTGGGGTGCGCGGCGGCGGCGTCTTCAGCCCAGAGATCGATGACGAGGTCCTGGTCGGGTTCGAGCAGGGGTTGCTGGACCGCCCGTATGTCATCGGGGGCCTGTACAACGGTGTCGACAAGCCGTCGCCGCACGACGGGCCGCTGATCGACCCGAGGGACGGCGCGGTGACCCGCCGCTCGTTCGCCTCCCGCACGGGCCACCGGCTGGAACTGCTCGACCCGCCGCTGTCCAGCCCGAGCGCCGTACGCGGGGTGCGGCTGCGCACCGGCGACAACAAGCTGGTGATCGAGCTCGACCAGCAGAAGGCTGCGGTGACCATCAACAGCGACGGCACCGTGGCCATCGAGGCGAGAAGGCAGGTGACGATACAGGGCAACGGCATCACGCTCGACGCCGGAGCCGGCGAGCTGAGCCTGACCGGCCGGTCGGTGTCGGTGTCGGGCAGGGCCAATGTCGAGGTCAAGGCCCCGATAGTGCGGATCAACTGACGTGTCGCGCGGCGAGGACATGCCGCGCGGCGAAGGAGACGAATGGAGAGGGAGGTGCCCATGCCACCGGCCGCCCGGATCAACGACCAGATCAGCCATCTGGCCACGCCCGTGACGCCGGGGCCCCCGAACGGCACCGTCGGCGTGCCGGGCGGAGCGGCCGTACCCGGGCTGCCCGCCAACGCCGGCGGGCCGCTGCTCGGGGTGCCGAGCGTGCGGATCGGCGGACTACCAGCCGCGGTCATCGGCAGTCTGTGCGTGTGCGCGATACACGCGGAGCTCGGTCCGGGCAACGTGGTGCTGTCCCCGATGCCGCCACCGGTGACCGGCATCGTGCTCATCGGCGGCTTCCCCGCCGCGCGCAAGGGCGACCGGATCACCTGTCAGGCGACCATCAGCACCGGCGCTCCCAACGTGCTCATCGGAGGCTAGCTCGGTGGCGGAGCAGTTCATCGGGGCGGGCTGGGCGTTCCCGCTGCGTACCGACGCGACCGGGAGCGTGGCCCTGGTGGCCCGCGAGCGTGAGATCGTCGAGGCGATCCGGCTCATTCTCGGGACCGCCCCGGGGGAACGCCCGATGCGGCCGGAGTTCGGGTGCGGCATCCACGACTACGTGTTCGCCCCCGCGGACGAGAACACCGCCGGGCAGATCGCGTTCGAGGTGCGCGCCGCCCTGGAGCGGTGGGAGCCGCGTATCGACGTCCGTGACGTACTGGTCGACTTCGACGCGGGGGAGGCCGGCACGCTGTACATCGACATCCGCTACGTCATCCGTGGCACGAACGACCCACGCAACCTGGTTTTCCCGTTTTACGTGATCCCTTCCCACGACGAGCCGGTTGAGGAAAGTACCACCTGATGCCCCTTCCCGCCCCGAACCTCGACGACCGCCGGTTCCAGCAGCTCGTCGACGAGGCCAAGCGCTTCGTCCAGCAACGCTGTCCGGAGTGGAGCGACCACAACGTCTCCGATCCCGGGGTCACGCTGATCGAGGTGTTCGCACACATGGTCGACCAGCTGCTGTACCGGCTCAACCGGGTACCGGACCGCACCTATCTGGCCTTCCTGGACCTGATCGGGGTCACGCTGTTCCCGCCGACCGCGGCCCGTGCCGACGTCACGTTCTGGCTGTCGGCCCCGCACTCCCAGCCGGTCGTGCTGCGCGCCGGAACAGAGGTCGCGACGGTACGCACGGGGACCGAGGAAGCCGTCGTCTTCGCCACGTCAGCCGACCTCACGATCGTGCCGTGCACGTTGACCCAGCTACGCACCCAACCCGCTGAGGGCCGCGGCGCCGACCACACCGGCGACCTGCTCGACAGCCGTGACATCGCCTGCTTCTCGGCCAGCCCGGCCGTCGGTGACGCGATGCTGGTCGGGCTGTCCGCGGCCGTGCCGTCGTGCGCGGCCGTGCTGCGCCTGGACAGCAGGGTCGAGGGCATCGGCGTCGACCCGCGGCAGCCGCCGCTGGTCTGGGAGGCATGGGACGGCACGGACTGGACCGGCTGCGAGGTCGACCAGGACGAAACCGGCGGGTTGAACAAGCCGGGTGACGTCGTCCTGCATGTGCCCGCCGCGCACACCGCGTCGGTGATCGCCGGCCGGCGCGCCGGTTGGCTGCGCTGCCGCGTCGTGCCCGCCGAGGCGGGGCAGCCGTTCTACTCGGCGTCGCCGACCATCCGGGCCGCCGAAGCGTTCACCATCGGCGGTACGGTCGACGCCGTCCACGCCGAGACCGTGTTCGCGGAGACGCTGGGCGAGTCCGAGGGAGTGCCCGGGCAGCGGTTCACGGTGGCCCGCCCGCCGGTGATCCCCGACGACGAGCCGTTCGTGGTCGAGGTCTCCGACGGTGACGGCTGGCAGGAGTGGACCGAGGTTGACGCGTTCGGCGCATCCGGGCCGGACGACCGGCACGTGGTGCTTGACCGCACCGCGGGCGAGGTGTCCTTCGGGCCCGCCATCCGGCAGCCGGACGGCGGGCTGCGCCGCTACGGGGCGCTGCCGCCCACGGGCGCCCAGCTGCGGGTACGCCGCTACCGCACCGGGGGCGGGCGGCAGGGCAACGTGGCCCGCGGGGCGCTGTCGGTGCTGCGCAGCTCGGTCCCTTACATCGCCAGCGTGGACAACCGCGAGGCGGCGGCCGGCGGCGTCGACGGCGAGACCGTGGACAGTGCCAAGATGCGCGGGCCGGTGCAGCTACGCGCCCAGGACCGGGCGGTGACCGCGCACGACTACGAAATGATCGCCCGTCAGGCGAGCCCGTCCGCGGCGCGTGTCCGATGCCTGCCTGCCGGTGACGGCGCCGAGAGCGGCGGGGTACGGGTGCTGGTCGTGCCGGAGGTGGCGGCTGACGAGGGTGAGCGGCTGCGCTTCGAGCAGCTCGTACCATCCGCCGATATGCTCGCGACGATCGCGGGGAACCTGGACCGGCGGCGTCTGATCGGTGCCCGGCTGGTCGTGGAGCCGCCGTACTACCAGGGCGTCACCGTCGTGGCCCGGCTGGTCGCCCGGCTCGGTGTCCCCGCTGCCCGGCTGCAGGCGGACGCGCTCGCGGCCCTGTACGCGTACCTCAACCCGCTGCGCGGCGGGCCCGATGCGATGGGCTGGCCGTTCGGCCGGCCGGTGCACGCGGGCGAGGTGATCGGTGTGCTGCACCGCCTGCCCGGGACCGAGATGGTGGAGGAGCTGCGCCTGTTCCCGGCCGATCCGCTGACCGGGCTGCGCGGCGACCCGGTGACCCGCATCGACCTGGACCGGTATGCGCTCGTCTTCTCCTACGAACACCAGGTCCGCGTCGACGAGGGCTGACCCTGCCCCGGGCGGGCGGGGGCGGCACCGTCAAAACACGAAGGGATGGGCCCCATGCGCGGAGCAGTCGACGGGCTGGCCACACCGCATCCATTAGGCCGGCAGCTACCCGCGATCTACGCCGCCGACGACTTCGCGCAGCGACTGCTCGCCGCACTCGACAGCGTCGTCGCGCCGGTGCACGTCACGCTGGACAACCTGTGGGCATACCTGGATCCACAGCTTGCCCCGGCCGACTTCGTCGACTGGCTCGGTGGTTGGGTGGCCGCCGACGCGGCCATCGACTCACCCGCCGCGCGCCGCGAGGCCGTACGCCGTGCGGTGGAGCTACATCGGGTACGCGGTACCGGACGGGGCCTCGCCGAGCAGGTGCGGATGGCGTTCGGCGTGACAGCTGAGGTCGTCGACAGCGGGGGAACCACCTGGTCGCTCACTCCCGGTGCGGAGCTGCCCGGGTCACCGGAGCCGTCGATGACCGTACGGGTACACCCGGCCGGCGGGGATCCCGTGCCAGCCGCGCGGCTCCGGGAATTGATCGAGGCTAACCGTCCCGCGCACGTGACGTACACGGTGGAGATCCTGTCGGCCGCGCCCGGGGACACGGCACCTGCCGACCCGCGGTGAGTACGCCGCGGGCAGGTCCAGACCGAACCCCGGGCCCGCTGGAACATCGGAAGGACGAGTGTGGCTGAGGCCGTCTGCGAGCAGTGCGGCTCCCCGGTGCGGGACGGCGAGCCGTTCTGCGGAAACTGCGGGGCGTTCCTCGAGTGGGACAGGGAACCGGCGCCGACGGGGCAGGCCGCGGCGGCCCACCCCCAGCCGGTGGCCGGGCCGCCGGCCGCGCCAGGAGCCGAGGTGCCATCCGCGCCGGCTGTGATCCCGGCTGCGGCACCGCCCGTGCCTGCTGAAGCAGCACCTGCGCCGCCAACCCCCGCTGCGGACCCCGCGACGTCGCGGGCCGCCGCCTTGCTGGTACCCGTGCAACCGGCACGCCACGACGATCCGCCGGAACCGCACGCACCGGAGACCGCGGCCGGGACCGTCAGCAGCCACCCCGCCACACCCAGCGGGGATCAGCCAGGTGCGGTCCAGCCCGGCCGGCCGGTCCCGCGCCGGCCCACGGTACGGACCTACTCCGACGACCGCGACCCGACGCCGGACGACATCGCCTGCCCGGCCTGTGGCACCGCGAACCGGCCCGACCGCAACTTCTGCCGCCGTTGCGGGGCGGCGCTGGGTGGCCCTGCCGATCGGGCGCGGCGGCTGCCGTGGTGGCGACGCTGGCGCCGGCGTCCCCGCCCCGCCCGGAGCCTGCTCTGGCGGGTGCTGACCTGGCTCCTCATCATCGCGCTGCTGGCCGCTCTCGGCTACGCAGCCTTGGTCCTCGGCCGTAAGGCGACTGACGCGATCCGTGACAAAATTGCCAAGCCCGTACCCGTGCACCCGACATTCGTGCACGCCTCCAGCGAGGCACCCGGGCATCCGGCGGCGTCGGCGGCGGACGGCCTGAGCAACCGGTACTGGGCCCCCGCCCGGACCGGTCCGGCCCAGGGCGAGTACGTGGAGTTCGCGTTCGCTGGCCCGGTGCGGCTGCTTGATCTGATCGTGCACACGGGTGCAGCCGCCGATCAGGATGTCTTCCTCGGCCAGGCGCGCCCTGCGGAGCTGGGGCTGACCGCCTGGACCGCAGGCGGCGACCAGGTCCACACGACGCTGCACCTGGAAGACCGGCTCGGTGAGCAGAAGTTCCACCAGGTGATCGGCGACGTGGTACATATCCGCCTCACGATCAAATCCGACTACGGTGACGCACCCGAACGCCGGGTGGCCCTGGGCGAAGTCGAGTTCTTCAAGCGTCCATGATCGTGTTGGCTGTGTGCGGTCGGCGAGTGCCCAGCGTGGCCGGTCGGCGATCGTCAGGCAAGGATGGTGTTCTGTGCGGGTCGGATTCCTGGTTGAGCAGATGATGGCGCCGGTGCCGGGCGGAACTCGCCTCCTGGGTACGCAACAACTCATTTTCCATGCGTACGTGACGGTTCGTGGGCGTGGCTGTAGGCCGTGCCGGCGGGGCTGGCGCGGGGTCGGGTGGGTGCCCGTCAGGTGACGACGGCGGGTGGTGGCATCCAGGGAGTGCCGCGGAACGCGAGGCGTAGGGCGTGTAGCGCGGAGACGCCGTGCTTGCGGCGGGCGGTACGACCGGCAGATGCCGGCGGAGCAGGAAGTACAGCGCGAGCGCGCGCAGCTCCGGCCCGTAGGACACCGGCGCGCCGGACAGCCCTTCAGGGCGGGCGGCGACGTGGCGGCGTCCGCAGCCGCACACAACCTGGCGAAGATCACGCCGGGTTACCGTCGACCGGGCCGGTTCGAGATCGTGGGACTGGTGCGAGCGCGCGGCTCCCGCCGGCCTCGCGGCGGCCAGCGCCGCCTACGCGGCCACACGCCCCGGTCGGAAAATGCGCCTCGACCCGATCCGGGTCCTCCCGCCAGGCCAGCGTCAACCCGTCCGCGCCCGGCTGCTTACCGCGCTTCTTCTTCCCGGCCGTGTCACCGCCCGCAGCTGCAGGCGCCGGCGGCCCGGGCGGCTTGCGTCCCGGGATCGCGTCGTCCGTCGACGGCGACAACGACGAGTTCCGCGAGTTCCGCGACGCTTTCCGCTCCAGGTCAGCGACCTTTGCCGTCAGCTCGACGATCTCCCTGGCCTGCACCGCCACCGTTGCCCGCAACTCGGCAATCAACTCCGCCTGCGCGCACGAGAGCGATCACACCCTCGATCGGCATCTCCGCCAGCGACTGCACCCCACCCCGTCACCACATCCACCAGATCCGGTATGCTATGCATCAGCCAACAGCCGGACCCGGAGCGAACGCTAACCACCCACAGCAACACCAACAATGAAGCTGAATGTTTACCGATAAACCCTCGATGATCCCACGGGAAATCTCTTCGCAATCCGCTGCGGTAAGCGCTTCGTCGCACACTTTAGTCTCCTTGGTCAGCAGAATCCACAGTATATCGTATGTGACGTGATTCACATGCGGTGCACTGACCCTTTGAGACCAAGCATTGGCTGGCGGCTCGACCAGCTGAACAGAACGTTGTTGAACGAACCCGGCCATCGACTCCGTGGTTCAGTGCGTATCGTTCGCCCGAAGCAGATCAAAGAGGCATCCCATTGAGGGATGCGATCGCCCATCGCATGGAACACCTATACTCTCCCTGCCTCAACACATCGAGATGCGAGGGACGTGTATGTTCGCGGCTTTTACGGGCGGGAGCTTGGTCCAGCGGACGGCCCAATCCGCATCATTGCTCTTCGTAGGAGCAATACTACTTTTGGTAACCGCATGCCGGAACCCCGTCCAGCCATCCGCTCAGCTCCCCGCCCAGCCATCCGCGGGGGAAGCGCAGCTGGTGTTCTCCGGTTCCGGCGACCTGTCGAGCGACGTGAAAAGCCTCGACAACCAGGCCCTTCCTGCCGCTTCGACCTTCTACGCGGGGCTCGCGGGCACAGATGACGGAGCGGACATCCGCTTCACGCTTGACGGGAAATCCCTCACCACGGTGAATCCTGGAGTTGTGAAGGTGGCTGGCCTGGGCGAGGGCAAGCACTCGCTGATCGCGGAGACCTACGAGAAGGACGGGGACCAGTCCCGGCGGACACACCGTTCCCGGGCGAACTTCCGGATAGGCGAAGGCACAGCCGGCGGGACGGCCACGCCCTCGGCGGCACCGGGCCCGGACCAGGAAGACGGCTCCCAGTCACAGTCCTCGCCGCCCGTGCCGGCCGCGCCGGCGCTGGACCCAGTCGCGCCTGGAACGGAGGTGACGGTGACCAATGTCACGAGCCTGATAGACGCGCTCAACACCGCACACCCCGGAATGACCATCACGATGGCCGATGGCCGTTACTCGGGCAAGGACGCAAAAGACTACAATGCCAAGAGCAAGCCTAGTGGTACCCCGACGAGCCCGGGGCGATTCAACATCCGGGTCTCTGGCACCGAAGCCGCACCCATCACACTGCGTGGATCCCGTAATGCCGTACTCGACGGCGGTGGCGCGGGCGGAGGTTACGGCCTGAACCTTCTGGGAGCAAGCTACTGGAAGCTCCAGGGGTTCACCGTGACGGAAGCGACCAAGGGTGTGGTGCTCGACGGTTCCAGCCATGTGACGATCGACGGTCTGTACGTTCACGACGTCGGGCAGGAAGGCATCCACCTGCGGGCTTTTTCCAGCTACAACGTGGTGACCAACTGCCTGGTGGAAAACACGGGGGTAAAGACCCCCAGCTTCGGCGAGGGCATCTACCTGGGCTCCGCCGTCTCCAACTGGGGTCGTTACACAGGTGGCAAGCCGGACACGTCCGACTACAACCAGGTGATCGGAAACACCATCCGTCACACCGGTGCCGAGAACATCGACATCAAGGAGGGCACGACCGGCGGCGTGATCCAGAACAACTCCTTCGACGCGGTCGGTATGTCGGGGAGCTGGGCGGACTCCTGGGTAGACGTGAAAGGCAACAACTATATGATTACCGGTAACAGGGGTACGGTAAGCGGGCCGTCGGCACTCAAGGACGGCTTCCAGACCCATGTGATCACAACCAACGGTGAGTCACTGGGCTCCGGCGACGGAAACGTCTTCGTCGACAATATCGTGGACCTCGGCGGAGCCACCGGCGTCGGCTTCTGGATTCACAATCCGAAAACAACAAACAACAAAATTGACTGTGCGTCCAACAAGGTGACCGGAGGTAGTGGTTTCGCCTCCAAGGACGTGACCTGCGTCAATCCATGACCGGAGCGCCGTCCGCCGCCGCGGGGCCGGTGGAGCCGCGGGGCACGAAACCGCGGGGCTGCGACCACACCCCGTGGGCCATGACCCGGACGAGGCGAAAACCAGCGTCGAGGACCACGAGGTCGGCGTCCAGCCCGGCGGCGATCGCTCCGCACCTGTCGGCCAGGCCGAGCACACGGGCCGGGTTCGTCGCCGCCGCGGCCGCGGCCACCTCGACCGACAGGCCCGTGTCGACGACCGTGCGGCGCACCGCCTCGTCCATCGTGAGCGTGCTGCCCGCAAGCACGCCCGAACGCGCGAGCCGCGCTTGGCCACCGCGTACCCGTACCGCCTGCCCACCGAGGACGTAGTCACCGTCACCGACGCCAGCCGCATCTATGGCGTCGGTGACCAGGACAAGCCGGTGCCGATCGCGGGCGGTCATCCGCGCGACGGACGGGTGCACATGGACACCATCATTGATCAGCTCACAGGCGACGCCGGCATCGAGGGCGGCTCCGACCGGGCCAGGCTCCCGATGATGCAGCGGCCGCATAGCGTTGAACAGATGAGTGGTCAGGCTCGCGCCGGCCGCGAACGCGGCGGCTGCCTGCTCGTAGGTGGCGTCGGTGTGCCCGACGGCGGCCACGATCCCGCCCGCCACGGCATCGGTGATGATGTCGAGGGCGGCGGGCAGCTCGGGCGCGACCGTGATGGCCCGCAGCGCGCCCCCGGCCGCCCGGACCAAGCTGGCGAACACCGCCCGGTCCGGGGCGAGCAGATGTTCCGGGGCCTGCGCACCGCAGCGCGCGGCCGAGAGGAACGGCCCCTCCAGATGCGCCCCGACCACATGGCCGTCCGCGCACGCACCGCGCCCGACCAGGCCGGCAGCCCATGACAGCTGCTCCGCGAGCCTGTCGGCAGGCGCGGTCACCAGCGACACGAGCGTGCGGGTGGTGCCGTGCGCGCGGTGGAACGCCACCGCCGCGGCCATCTCCGCGGCTGAGGCGGCGACGTCGTGACCACCACCACCGTGCACGTGCAGATCGATGAACCCCGGCAACAACCAGGCACCGCCAAGATCGACGACCGGCTGTCCAGCCCGGCCCGCCGGCCTGCCAGCGCCGACCGCGGCGATGCGCCCTCCGTCAACCTCGACCCAGCCTGGATCCAGGACACCTTCCGGAGTCACCACCCGGGCTCCGGCCAGCACACACCGTGACATACTCATGGGCATCCTCAAAACCGTACCGGTCAAGGTCGACTACCTGGACGCTGGCACATCGTCAACCGAGGGAGACACATCCATGGCCGGTACCTTTCGGATGTCGTACGCGCAGGCGTGTGCCGAGCACCGCTGGGACGTTCCCGAGCGTTACAACATCGCGGCCGACGTCTGCGACAAACATCCCCGCGGCAAGCTGGCGATGGTCTACGAACGTTTCGACGGATACCGCGCCGATGTGTCCTGGGGCGAACTGCAGGACCTCGCGGCTCAGGCAGCGCACGCCCTCACCGCGGCAGGGGTCGCACGCACGGACCGCGTGGCCGTGGTCCTGCCCCCATCGCCGGAAACCGCCGGGGTGTTCTTCGGCGTCTGGAAGCTCGGTGCGCTCCTGCTGTCGATGAGCGTTCTTTACGGCGACGACGGGATCCGCCACCGGCTCACGGATGCGCAGGCCGCCGTGCTCATCACCAACAGGGCCAACGCACCCCGCTTCGCCGGGATGGGCGTGCGTGTCCTCGTCCTGGACGACGACCTGCTCACCGACCACCCCACCGAACACGAGACGGTGGACACGCATGCGGACGACCCGGCGCAGCTGTATTACACCTCCGGCACGACCGGCGTGGCCAAGGGCATTGTGCATGCGCACCGCTACCTCCTTGCCCACAACGAGTTCGTCCACTGCCACGACGTGCGCGACGGTGAACGTTTTCACGGCATGGGTGAATGGGCGTGGGCAGCCGGCATCGCCCCGCTGCTGGGCCCCTGGCGCCTGGGCGCGGTGCAGTGCGTCTACCAGCGCGAAGGCGGTTTCGACCCGCACAGGCAACTGGGCTTCCTCGCCCGGCACGAGGTGACGAACGTGTTCACCACGCCGACGGCGATGCGGTCGATGATGGGCATCGCCGACGCCGGCACGCGTTATCCCCAGCGGTTGCGCATCGTGTGCTCCGCTGGCGAGCCGCTCAACCCGGAGGCGATCCGCTGGTTCCGAGAGCAGTACGGCGTCACCGTCCTCGACTACTACGGGATGACCGAGAGCTATCCGATGGTCGGTAACTACCCGTTCATGGATGTTCGGGACGGCTCCATGGGCAAACCGCTGCCCGGCTGGAAGGTGGCGATCCTCGACGAGAACGGGCGTCCGGTGGGCCCGGGCGAGCGTGGCGAGATCTGCCTGGAGTCACGCTCCAACCCGCACTACCCGCTCGGATACTGGAACCGCCCGGACGACACCGAGCGGGTGTTCGGCGGCGAGTGGTTCCACACCGGTGACGCGGCCAGCCTCGACGAGGACGGCTACTTCTGGTTCGAAGGGCGCGCCGACGACCTGATCATCGCAGCCGGCTACCGGATCGGGCCGTTCGAGGTGGAGTCCGCCTGCCTGGAGCATCCGGCGGTCGCCGAGGCTGCTGTGATCGGCGTCCCGGACGAACGCCGAGGCCACGTTGTCAAGGCCTTCGTCGTGCTCGCCGACGGTCACGAGCCCTCGGCGGAGCTGGCCAGGGGGATACAACAGCATGTCCGTGACAGGCTCAGCGCCTACGCCTACCCACGTCTGATCGATTTCGTCGACAGCCTGCCGAAGACCCTCACCGGCAAGATCCGGCGTATCGAACTTCGTCGTGCCGGACAGAACGACGCCCGCACGACGTAATCCGGTTTCAGGATCCGGGGCTCCCACCACCGGCGGCCCAATGGTCATGGGGCAACTAGGGTCATAGGGCATGACCAGCGGACGACTGCCACCGGCCGAGTTCTACGCGACGCTCCCCCACTCGATCGCGGGGGCCGCTGCCCTCTTTCACGATCCCGAAGGCCGGGTCCTGCTCGTCCAGCCGTCGTACCGCGACGACACCTGGCTCATCCCCGGCGGCCACATGGATCCGGGTGAGTACCCGTGGGACACCGCACGGCGGGAGATCAAGGAAGAACTCGGGCTGGATGTCCGCCCTGGACGGCTGGTAGGAGTCGACTGGGTACCTCCTCAGGAGGACGGCAGGCCGGCGCTGGTCAACTTCCTGTTCGACGGCGGACCGCTCACGGCAGACGACATTGAACACGGTCTGTGCCTGCAGGCGGACGAGCTCACCGCCTGGCGGCTGTGCGCCCCCGACGAGTACGACCAGTTCCTCGCCCCGTACATGGCCCGGCGCATCCGTGCCTGCATGCACGCCCTGCGCACGGGTCGGACCGTGTACCTCCAGCACGGACGGCCACCGCAGGCCCCGACGGACTGACCACC
>NZ_CAKJTR010000030.1:27283-30397 GCF_917627355.1 Protofrankia sp. Cj3
GACGAGCTTGCCTCCCGGGCTGCGCTCAGCGGCCGTTCGCTGCAGGAGTACGTGCGTTCTCAGCTGATCGAACTGGCCCGGCGGCCGGACGCGGAGGTGCTGCTTGCACGGATCCGTGATCGCAAGCAGCGCGTTGGCAGCCGGCTGTCGGCGGAGTCGATCCTCGGCCACCGTGACGCCGACCGCCGGTGACCCTCGTCATCGACTCCGGTTTCGTGGTCACGGCACTCGTCGACAGCGGCCATGTTGGAACCTGGGCGGACCACCTACTCGCCACCGATGACCTGGCCGCGCCCCATCTCATGCCGGTGGAGGCCGCCAATGTGCTGCGGCGAGCTGTCATGGCCGGCGAGATCACGGCGGATACCGCGGCCCTGGCCCATGCGGACCTGCTGAGTCTGCGGGTCGAGCTGTTCGCCTACGAGCCGTTCGCCACAAGGGTGTGGGAGCTGCGGGAGAATGTCACCGCCTACGACAGCTGGTACGTGGCACTCGCCGAGTCGCTGGACGCGAGGCTCGCCACGCTGGACCTCCGGTTGACGAAGGCCGCGGGACCGCGCTGCGCCTTTGCGACCCCGTAACCGCCCCGGCTCATCGGGCCCTCCGGACGAACATATCCCCCGCGCTGATCACCGCTCACACCCGCGGGGCTCACCCCACCGTCACATAGTTCCGGTATAAAGCAGACGTTTTCGGCTAGTATCGGTGGGGCTGTTGGGCGTCCGCCAGGGCTGTCGGGCGTGGCGTTGGCTCCCATACCTATACAACCATGATCGGGGGGCGGTGCCGATGGCAGGAATGGGCGCGCGGAGGAGGATCTTCGTCAGGATTATCGCTTTCCTTACCGCGGGTATCGTCACCGTCTCTCTGCTCGTGCTGGGCCTCAGCGCGCTCGGCTCGTTCGACAAGACCACCGGTGGAGAGATCGCGGTGATACGCAACGGCGGTCCGCTCGACAACCACCGAATCAGGCAGATCCTCGACCCCGCCTCGGCACGGACCTGGATCGGGCTGTATTCCGATGCCCACAAGTATCCCGCCCAGCAGCGTTTCTACACGATCACCGCCGACCCGAACCGCGGTGACCGCACGGGCGAGGACGTGGTACGGGTGCCGTCCAAGGACGGCGTCGAGATGGGCATCGAGGGAACTCTCTACTTCACCCTCAACCTCGACCACGACACAATCCGCACGTTCGACGACAAGTTCGGCACCCGCAAGTTCCGCAGGCTGGCCGGCAACGACTACTACGCCGCGTACGAGGGTGACAAGGGCTGGTCGGCGTTTCTCGACACCATCATCCGGCCGGTGATTGACAACGCCCTGCGGCAGCAGGTGAATACCTTCGACTGTGCCGAGCTCGTCTCCAGCTGCGCGCTCGTCCAGCTCGGCGCGAACCAGAGTACCGGCACCGGCACCGGCACCGGCGCGCCGCCGGCCGTGGCCGCGGGGTCGAACAACGCCAACCTCGCGAAAGTACAGACCGCGATCAATGAATCGCTCGCTCGGGACCTCGTCGAAACGCTGAGCGCGCCCTTCCTTGTCGACCTGAAATTCAACCTGGTGCGCATCACGCTGCCGCAGCAGATCCAGGATGCCGTGAACAAGGCACAGGCCGCCTTCGCCGCTGTCACCGAGGCGCAGGCAAGGGTGGCGCAGGCCCGCGCGGACGCCGAGGCCAACCGGGAACGCCAGGCCGGCTATGCGCAGTGCCCGGCATGCGCGGCGATCGACCAGCTCAAGGCCATTCCACCGACGGTGACGACCTTCGCACCGGGTTCCGGTTTCGCGATCACATCTCCTCAGCGGTAGCGCCACGGGACAGTCAGTCGGCGGTGGCAAAGCTGAGCGGGAGCGATGCCACCCCGCGATGGATGAGGCTGGGCAGATAGGTGAGCGTGTCAGTGGCCAAAGACAGTGCGGGAGCCCGCTGGATGAGCGTGCGGATCGCGGTTTCGGCCTCCATCCGGGCCAGGGGCGCGCCCAGGCAGTAGTGCAGCCCGAGGCTGAAGCCGAGGTGCCGGCGCGGAGCCGGGGAAGCCGCGTACCGGGTGATGTCGAAACGGTCGGGATCGGTGTAGACGGTCTGGTCCCGACCTGCGGAAGCCATCAGGACAATGACGCCGTCACCGCGGGCGAAGGTGTGCTCGCCAACGGTCGTCTCGGTGAGCGCGACCCGCATGGTGAACTGGGTCGGCGTGTCGTACCGGAGCATCTCCTCGACGGCCGCCGGGGTCAGCTCCGGCCGCTCGCGCAGCAGCGCGAGCTGGCCGGGGTTGCGCAGCAGGGCGATCATGCCGTTACCGATGAGGTTGATGCTCGTCTCCATACCCGCGACCAGCAGGAGCACGCAGATACCGAGCACCTCGGCCGCGGTGAGGACCTCGCCGGCTTCCTCCACCCCGACAAGCATGCTCAGCAGGTCGTCGGTGGGACGCGCCCGCCGCTCGGCGATCAGGGCGTGCAGGTAAGCGACAACCTCCTGGCCGGCTTTGCTCCGAGCGGCGACGTCCTGGGGTGAGAGCAGGCCGTCCGGGTCGGTGCCACGGGCGATCGCCAGCTCCCAGGCCCGCAGCGCCGGCCGGTCGGCCTCGGGGACGCCGAGCAGCCGGCCAGCGACCATGGTGACCGCCAACGGCCCCGACAGGTCCCGGATGACGTCGATCTCACCGGCGTCGAGTGCCGCGTCGACCAGCCGGCCCACCAGTTCGTCGATCATCGGCGCGAGACCCGCGACCATGCGCGCGCTGAACGCCTTGTTGACCAGCCGACGCAGCCGACGGTGGTCCGGGGGATCCATCCGGATGAAGGAGCCGGGCAGGGATGCCGCCTGGTCCCAGAAGGGGCTCAGCCCGTCCTCGTGGCCGTGGCCCCAGTCCTGGCTCTGCAGGATCGCCGCGCAGTCGTCGTACCGGCCGGCCAGCGCGACCGGGACTCCCTGGAGGAGGAGCGATGGCAGCCCGGCTGCCGCCCGGACCCGCTGGTAGCTCGGATAGGGATCGGCGCGGCTGGCGGGATCGAATGCGTCGAACTCGACGGGACTGGGACTCAGCGTCGTCATTGTCAGTCCTGCTCCTTGTCGTTCGGGCGACCCATCCGAGCCGAACACGGTGT
>NZ_CAKJTR010000030.1:30886-34179 GCF_917627355.1 Protofrankia sp. Cj3
CGCACGGGAAGTTCCGACATGCCACGGACCACGAGGTTCGGGCGGTAGGGGGGTGGATCGGCGAGCAGTGTGATCGCGGACACCCGCCGGGCGATGGCACGCAGCGCGACCTCCACTTCGAGCCGTACCAACGACGCACCGATGCAGTAGTGCAGCCCCAGCCCGAAGGCCAGATGGCGGTTCACCCGCGCCCGCTGGGCGTATCGGGTCAGATCCAGGCGGTCGGGGTCGGTGAAGGCGTCCGGGTCCCGGTTCGCGGAGCCGAGCATCAGGATGAGGCTGTCCCCGGGAGCGAACGTGTGCCCGGAAAGGGTGATCTCCTGGCGTGCTGTGCGGGTCGTCAGCTGCGCGGGAGCGTCATAACGCAGCATCTCGTCCACTGCCGGCAGCGCGAGGCCCGGCCTCTGGCGCAGGAGCTCGAACTGGTCGGGATGGCGGATCAGCGCGAGTATCCCGTTACTGATGAGGTTGACCGTGGTCTCGTGCCCGGCGACGACCAGCACGAGCAGGGTGCCGAGCATTTCCGCGGCTGTCAGGCGGTCGTCCTCGTCCTCGGCCTCGACCTGCGCAAGTGCGCTGATGAGGTCCTGGCGGGGCCGGGCCCGGCGGTCCGCGACCAGCGCGCCGAAGAAATCCAGGAACTCCCCCACGGCGGCCGTCCGGTTCGCGAGCTCGTCCGGGGACATCAGGGCGTCGGGATCGAGCCCGCGGGCAATACCGGCCGACATCCGGCGGATGGCGGCGTGCTCGCTCGCGGGCACGCCGAGCAGCTCGCACACCATCGTCAACGGCAACGGGTAGGCCAGCGCCTCGACCAGGTCCACCTCGCCGTCGGCCAACGCCCGCTCGAGCAGGCTCGCCACGACCTGCTCGGCGTGCCCGCGCATCCCCTCGATCCGGCGGGGGGTGAACGCCTTGCTCACCAGCCCCCGCAGCCGCGTGTGGTCCGGGGGCTCCATCCAGAGGAAGGAGCCCGGCAGCTCCACGTCACTGTCCGGGTGGAGCAGCTCGGACTCCTCGGCGTGGCTCCAGGCCGGATTCTGCAGTATCGCGTCGCATTCGGCATAGCCGGGAACGAGCGACGGGCCGAGCGGCCCCGGGACAAACGGGCCGGCCGCCCGCAGAATGTCATAGCTTCGGTAGGGGTCGTGCCGCCAGCCGGGGCTAAAAGCGTTAATAACAGCGTGCTGAACCCCGGTGATGTCTTCCACCGCGGTTGTGGCGGTGCGCCCAGTGCCGGCGAGGTCCACGTGCAGCTCCGTTCGGTGCGAAGAACCGGCGGTGTAGTCAGCCGAAAGCGGTACTCGCGAAGGACACGCGCTATGCTGGCTCCCGCAAGCGCCGATGGTCAAGATTCGTGTCCTGGTCGCTATCGCTTGATTGGCTGTGGCACCGCGGTTGCCCAAACAGCCGTCGCCCGTTCAAACGCCCGTTGTCCAGTGGCCGGCTGTCCAGTGGCCGGCTGTCCAGTGGCCGGCTGTCCAGTGGCCGGCCGCGTCGATGTGCTGGAGAATAGGGCTACGGATACCAACCTTCGCTACGCTTCGCCGGCCGGACGCTGGGTGTTGCTCGCCACCGTGCTCGGGTCGAGCATCGCCGCGCTCGACGCCACCGTCGTCAACATCGCCCTTCCCCGGATCGGCGCCGACCTCGGGACCGGCCTGTCGGGGCTACAGTGGACGGTCAACGCCTACACGCTCACCCTCGCCGGCTTCCTGCTGCTCGGCGGTTCGCTCGGCGACAGCTACGGCCGCCGCAGGGTGTTCCTCATCGGCGTGCTGTGGTTCGCCGCCGCCTCCATGCTGTGCGCGGTCGCACCCACAGCCGGCCTGTTGATCGCGGCCCGGGCGCTGCAGGGGGTCGGCGGCGCCCTGCTGGCCCCTGGCAGCCTCGCGATCATCGAGGCGAGCTTTCGTCCCGAGGACCGCTCGGCGGCCATCGGCGCCTGGTCAGGCCTGGGTGGCGTCGCCATCGCGATCGGCCCCTTCCTCGGGGGCTGGCTGGTCCAGGCGGTCTCCTGGCGGCTGATCTTTCTGATCAATCTGCCCCTCGGCGCCGTCGTGGTCTGGGTGGCGCTGCGCCATGTGCCGGAAACCCGCAATCCCCGTCCAGCCACCGGGCTCGATCTGCCCGGGGCGGCCCTGGCCGCGCTGGGCCTGGCCGGCGTGATCTATGCGCTCACCGAGGGCAGCAGCCTGGGCTGGGGATCGCTGACCGTGCTCGTCACCGGTGTCGGCGGGGTGGCGGCCCTGGTGGCGATGGTCGTGGTGGAAAGGCGCAGCCCCCATCCGATGCTGCCGCTGGAGATCTTCTCCTCCCGCCAGTTCAGCGCCGCCAATCTGGTGACGTTCGTCGTCTACGCCGCGCTGGGAGGCTCGATCTTCCTGCTTCCGGTCGTCCTGCAGAACGCCGTCGGGTTCTCTCCGATCGAGGCCGGCGCGGCCCTGCTCCCGGTCACGATCCTGATGCTCACCCTGTCGGCCAGGGCCGGGCGCCTGGCCCAACGCATCGGGCCCCGCCTGCCCATGACCGTCGGCCCCATCGTCGCCGGTACCGGCCTGGCGCTGCTCACCCGGGTCGACGTCACCAGCACGTACATCGGCACGGTACTGCCGGCGATGGCCGTGTTCGGGCTGGGGCTGTCGCTGACGGTGGCACCGCTGACATCCACGGTCCTCGCCGCCGCCAGCGACGCACACGCGGGGGTGGCTTCCGCGGTCAACAACGACGTCTCCCGCGCGGCCGGTCTCGTTGCCGTGGCCGCGCTGCCCGTCGTCGCGGGCATCTCGACAAGCGCCTACCACAACCCCGACAAGCTGGTAGCTGGCTTCCACACCGCCATGTCGATCACAGCGGGGATGTGCGTGACCGGCGGCCTGCTCGCCTTCCTCACGATCCGCCGGCCGGCCCCCACGCGGGCGCCCGCCGTCGCCGTCCACCGCTGTCCGCTGGAGGCCGCGCCGTTGTGCGGCCCGGACGAATCGCAGCCGCCCGCGCTCAGTCTCGCCACGGCCGGGACGGATCCGCCGTCGGCTGGACGATGAACACCGACCCGACCGGCCGCGCCGTCACCGGGGTATCCGCTCACGTGCTATCAGCAAGGCGGCGCCACGTATCAATGAGCCTGGTGGCCTGCAACTCGGGGGAGAACTCGGACCTGATCCGACAGCGCAGAGCCGACGCGCGGAGTGCGGCCTCCTCAGGTGACCGGATCACATTTCTGATCGCGTCGGCCACGGCCTCGGGATCGATCGGCGGTACAAGCCATCCACACGTGTGGTCGACGAGCGCGG
>NZ_CAKJTR010000030.1:34550-37874 GCF_917627355.1 Protofrankia sp. Cj3
TCTCACCGAACACTCCGTCGAACGAGGCTCGGACGATGCTGTGGGGAACCTCCGACATGCTCACGCCACGGTCATTCAGTTGCCGGAAGGCAGCCGCCGAGACGGCGAACAGATGGTCCAGCCGCCTGATCCGCCGTTCGAGAGCGCCCGGCTTCCGCTCCAGCATGAAGTCGGCTGCGTGTGCGGTAGCCGTGGCCGGCTTGCCGAGGTCGTCGGCGGTCAGAACGGCAACCGCCGTGGGGAGATTCACGAAATGAGCGTGAACGACGTCTGGATCGAATGTTGCGATGTCCCTGAGCAGCGACACGGCGGACGCTCCGGCGAGAAAAGCCCGCGCCCCGTATGACGGGCCGAGTCCGAACGCATGGGTGAACACCTTCAGCGGACGACGGACCAACGCGCACGACACGAGAGCGGCCTGCGCAAGGCGGGAACCGCCGTCGCCCTTACGGATGGCAAAGAGCTCAACCTCGACGCCGGCCGCGCGGACCGCGTGGACCTCCGCCGAGATGAAGGTCTCGCTGTAACCGGGCGCTCCGAGAAGGATGTACGCCACACGCAGCCGCTCGTTGCTCACGGGTTGGCGGTCGAGTGCGCAGCTGATCTCCATCCCCCGCGATACGTGGGTACACGTTCCCCGGTCGAAGGATGGTAGGTATGGCAACACCGACGCTAAGATCAACGCAGCTTACGCCTGGGGAGGCTTGCCGTTGACGGTGCAGACGGTGGAGAGTTTCACCGGCGTACGCATCGATCACGTCGTACTCGTCGACTTCGCTGGATTCAAGGAAATCGTCGACGCGCTGGACGGCGTCGAGATCGACGTTGAGCAGAGCTTCACCTCCACCCACTCCCTCGATCCGTCCGGTCGGCGTGGGTTCGCCAAGGGTAAACAGCTCATGGATGGCGCGGCTGCGCTGGACTACGCGCGTGAGCGCTTCGCGTTCCCCGACGGGGACTCGGATGTGAGCCGGTCGCCGAACCAGGCGTTCGCGTATGCCAGGTCCTGGAGCCAGTCCTGGCGGGCCATGCCGAAGAACGGCTGATCGGCGACGAAGCCGAAGCCGGGATGCACGGCCGGCCAGGCTGGGCATCCGCCGTTCGTCCGAAGCAGAAACGACCGGTACCCGGCGGGCAGGCCGTACCCGAGACGCTCCTCCAGCCTCTCCAGCACCTCGCCGGACAGCCGGTGGGTGAGCCGGATCCGCGGTGGTGTCCCGCCGTGCATCGCCAGACCCCGCCTGGCCCGATCGGCGCTGCCGGTGCTCACACCACCCAGATGCCTGTACGCGCCGTGCAGTTCGACGGGGACGAGGGCGATCCGGCGTGTCCGCGACCACACCGCCGGCAGGTGCGCCCAGGTCCACCCGGCCGGGGTGGCGCCCGGGCACACGTCCGCCCAGAGCGCATCTCCGCCGGCGGCCATGGTGTTGTTGGCGGTGAGCACGTCCACCACGCGCGCCTCGTCCACGCCGAGATCGGGTGAGCAGGGGGGCAGCTGGACGACGGCGCGTGCGTACGGGATCCAGTCGGGGAAGCCGTGCGGCCCGGCCAAAATGCCGTCACGGTACCGGATGCGCAGCATCGGCGAGCCTGCATGGACGATCTGGAACGCGTATCGGCCGCCGGGAATCATGCCGGGTCGCCGCGACGGTGGAACGGTTCCTTGAAGTACACCGTCACTCTCCTTCTCAGCCGCCCGCATGGAAGGCTGAAACTGTCCCGATGCCAGCCGTTTCCACGCTGAAGCTAGTAGGTAAGGAGGCTCGATGCGACGGCTGTTGACAGTCGCCACGACGCTGGTGTTCATGGCCGGCTGCGGCACCTTCGGCGGAGGGGGCGAGTCAGGTCCACAACCCGCGAAGACGGTGGAGCACGTCATCCTCTACCAGTTGTATGCGCAGGGCGGGTCCAATTTTATGATCACGCTGAACTACACCGACTCCACAGGGAGGCAGAAGCACGAGGAGTCCACCGCGCCGTCGTGGGCCAAGCAGGTCACCGTGCGGTATCCCGATGTCATGTTGGTGGCGATCTCAGGGAATGCCGTCGCGACTCCAATGGCGCCCGCCCCGCTGGGCACCGGGCTCCCCCAGGTGCAGTGCATCCTCACAGTCGATGGTGAAATCGTCGATCAGAAGGCGTCGATCCTCCCGACGTGCGAGGCGACGCTGACCGCCACGGCCCGCCCGATCCCGAAACTTTCGGCGAACTGAGTAAACCCGCACCGATTCCGTACCGCCTCGGCGATGATGGCGCGTTACCGCCGACTGCCGGGTTGACCGTCGCAGCCTACGGCACGCGGTTATCCACGCGGTCGCAACGACCGTGCGGCTCTGCCCCGGAAGGTGCGCGATACTGGCCGCATGCCCGACGATGGCGCCGTACGAGTCGTTAACGTGTTCAACAAGCCCATGGATGAGGACGGATGGTCGGCGGAGGAGGTCACCCTCGAGCGGCATCCTGGTGGTGACCTGACGCTGCGCTGCCGCACCTCGGGCCGCGCCGTAGAAATGATCATAGGAGAAGGCGCCACCGAGTACCGCCGGGCGTGGACTGTGATGGCTGAGCACGTGCCACAGGTACTACGGGCGGCTCTACAGGATCTGTTTGCCGACGCTTCAGCGCTACGCACTTGGCTGGCCGGCGCGGGGATCCCCGCCGCTGCCGAGGATTGGCAGGGTTACCCGATCCGGCCGCTGAACGAGAATCAGTTCGTCATCGAGGCCGTACGCGCGCTCCTCGGTGTGGACGGCAACGACGAAGGCACCAAGATCGCCGATAGGTTCACCACATGGTTGACGGAGCAGTCCATCAGCTATGAAACGGACGAGCAAGTCGTCACCAGCTGATCACTCTGCTTCGATACCCGGCGAGACGCTGACCGGCGGGCTGCACTCAGGTGGAGTGGCCCGGAACCTCCGAGCGCAGGATTGATGCGATTTCACCGCGTTGGGGACCGGGCGCCGGCTCCCGCGGCGGTGCCGAGCCACCGGGTCCGCCGCATCCCGCGACCGGTGCCTGCGCGGTTGAGCCGGTCGCGCCCTCGCCCAGCAATGCATCAAGGAGCCTTCGCGCGGCGTTGCCCGGCGGGTACCGCTCATCCAGGAAGTTACGCAGATCGAGTGCCCGCCGCCGTTGAGCATCGAGATCAGCCAGTACGTCCTTGACGTGCTCGACCCATGCCGGCAGGCGCCGCTGACCGATCTCCGCCACGGTGGCCTGCACCGCGGCGGGGTCCAAGCCGCCGTCCGGCCCGGCCACGGCGAGGAGCGCATCACAAGGATGCCCGGTCGGCATGTCCCGGCGGTTCCCGAATCCACT
>NZ_CAKJTR010000030.1:38312-40030 GCF_917627355.1 Protofrankia sp. Cj3
GGTCATCCAGTCGAGCACCGTGAGCTCGTCCGCGGGCACGATGACGATCCCGTTGCCGCCGCAGGACGGGCACGGATCGAGACGTCCGCCGTCGCACTCACAGCCGCAGGCGAAGCAGCGCAGCCGGTCGGCCGCGTTGCGCCATTCCACGCTACACTGCGGCCGGGACAGATCGGCCAGCCGCAGGATGACGAGCCACGACGGGCTCGGCCGCCGGATTTCGCCTACTGGATTTCATCACGGTGCGTCATATCGGCGGTACTTTTCCGTAAGATCAAAAATGGACGACGTGCCGTCAACAGCGTTGACTAAGAGCGCCCGGCAATAGGGGCGTGGATCAAGGAGCGGGGCTGGGGTGCGTACATCGCAAGGCGGCGGAGGGAGTCACCCTGCTCCTTGGGGTGTCGACCGACGACAACGCAGCGAGGTGCGTGCCCCAGCCCCGCGACGCCGCGTCCCTATTGCCGGTCGCTCTAAAAAAGCGTCACGGCAGCAACACGCTATAAACGGGTAGGGCCGCGCTGGCGCAACGCGGCGAGCCCGGCCGCGAGACGAGTGATCGTGTCGGGTGGCGGCAGGAGAACGCGGGTACTCCACGGGAGCGTCCCGCGGACCTCAGCGGCGCTGTGCCAGGCGCCGAGCAGGCCGGCAGTGAGCGCGGCGACCGTGTCGGTGTCGCCGCCGAGAAGAACGGCGCGGGCGATGCCGTCGGGCAGGGATGTAGCGGTGTGCACGCAGTGCAGAACGGCGGTCACAGTCTCGTAGGGATCGAGGCCGATGCCGCTCCTTGGCGGGGACCACGCACCAGCGGCCACCGCGCGCAGCAGCTGGGGCAGTGAGCTGTCCGCACCGAGCCGGCCCGTGCTCGCCTCAGCCTCGGTAACAGCGATGTCGATCAGCTGCCGCGGCTGTTCGACAGCCAGTGACCAGGACGCGCACGACGCGGCGACCAGCGCCGCCGCCTGGGCTTCCCGGCCGGCGTGGGTGGCTCGGGTCAGTTCGACTGCCGACCTGCGGCGCGGTTCGGCGGCCCGGGGCGGGGTGGACCAGCCGACCGGCAGAACGCGCATGGGGCCACCGTTGGTGTTGCCTGCGTCCGGCAGTTGGCCGGTGCCCCGGAACCGGCTGATCGCAGCCCGGGTGGACGGGCCGAGGCCGCGTATCCCCTCGGCACGGTCGCTCAGCCGCCGGGCGAACTCCACCGCCTCGCCCTGCCCGCCGGAGTCGATCAGATGTTCGGCGACGAGCAGTGTCAGCGCGGTGTCGTCGGATGTCGAGCCAGCCGGCCAGCCGCGACCCGTGGGGATAGCGGCTATCCGGGCGGGGTCCACCGCCTCGGGAGCGCATCCTTCCCACGGCACTCCGGCCGCGTCCCCGCAGGCGAAGGCGACGATTGCGCCGGCCACCCGATCGGCGAGCCCATCGGTTACGACCTCGTTCATGCTTCGCCTTCCACCTTTAGTTTAGTTCGGCGCTTCGTCCGCCCAGGCAGCTCACCGTCCACCCACTGGCGATGGGAATCAACAGGTATTCCATGAAATCCTGCCAGTTCCGCTCCATCCGGCGAAGCTCGGCAACCGGCCCGAGCATTGCCATCCGGATTCCGATACCGGTCTCGGCCAGCGGCGGGAACGGCGATATAGCGTGGGCCGACCGCGCCGATGTGCGCACCCTACACGAACAAATGTTCGACCCTGGGGGCATTCCAGGCTATCGTT
>NZ_CAKJTR010000031.1:0-1356 GCF_917627355.1 Protofrankia sp. Cj3
CACCGTGACCTCGTGCCGCAGCACGAGTAGCTCGATGTTCTTGGGCGCCGATGAACGGCCGAGGAGGACCAGTCAGCCGCACACCCGCACGAAGATCAGATAGGGCAGGCGGATCGACATAGCTGACCATCATCCCGCCGGCTCGGTAGGGCCGCATCTCCCCAGCTCACAGGCCCAGGCCGACTTCTGGCACCCCACAGGGTCGAGGCATCCCGAAGGACACGGACGCCGCGGACGAGGAGGTCACAGACACGGACGTCGCGGAGAAGGCGTCTGGCGGGGTGGGGCGGCGGCGGGGGAAGAGGAAGCGGGGCAAGCAGCCTGGCGAGGACGGGCTGACCCTGGCCTGGCGGGAGGTTCCGGACCGGGTCGAGAGGCATTTCCCGGTCGGGGACTGCTCCTGCGGCGCCGGGATCGCCGACGGCACGGTCGCCGGGGTCGCCCGCTCGCATCAGTCCCACGACGTCGCCCGCGTCGAGTTCGCTGTGACCCAGCACGACCTGTACCGGGTCGTGTGCGGCTGCGGGCTGCGTCATGTAGCGGCCCGGCCTGCCGAGGTGCTCGACGCGTCGGTGTCCTACGGCCCGGAGATCCGGGCGATCGCGCTGTACCTGCTCGTGCGCCCGCACATACCGGTCGAGCGGATCTGTGAGCTGCTCTTCGAGGTCTACCAGGTTGAGGTGTCCACCGGCTGGGTGCACGGCCTGCTCGCCGCCGGGTCGGAGGCGGTCGACCCGGCGGTGCGGGAGATCGAGGAGCGGATCGCGGCCGAGAAGGTCGTCGGCTTCGACGAGACACCCATGAAGATCGGACCGAAGGGGCGGACACGGTACGTGCTCTCGGTGTCGACCGGGCTGTTCACGTTGTTCATGCTGGGACGGCGTGACCTGGTCAGCTTCGAGCTGTTCCTGCTCGCCCGGATGCTGGGTGTCGTCGTGCACGACCGCTACGGCCTGTACGACCACGTGACGTTCAACGGCTTCCTGCACCAGCTCTGTGTCGCGCACATCCTGCGGGACGTGCGGGACGTGATCGAGACCTACCCAGACGCGGCGTGGGCGCCGCAGGTCGCCCGGTCGCTCACGGGGCTGGTCCACCAGGCCAGCCTTGCTCGCCTCGCCGGGCTTGCCGGGGTCCCGGCCGCGCTGCGCGACCCGTTGATCGAGGAGTTCCGTTCCGGGGTGAAGGTCGGCCTTTCTGAGATCGTTCCCGCGCCGAAGGGCCGTAAGCAGCCGGTCGGTCGCTGCCTACTCGAGTGCCTCGACGCCCGCGAGCAGGATGTGCTGCGTTTCGTGTTCGACCTGGACGTCTGGGCGACGAACAATCAGTCCGAGCGCGACCTACGGCCGTTCAAAA
>NZ_CAKJTR010000031.1:1565-32396 GCF_917627355.1 Protofrankia sp. Cj3
CACAGCAGAAGATCTCCGGTCGGCTCACCTCGGAGATCGCCACCGCAGCCCGGCTCAAGATCGCCTCTTACGTCTCCACCGCCCGCAAGCACGGTGAGTCAGCGCTACGTGCCCTGCGTCTGGCGTTTCTTGGTGCCCCCTGGATGCCACCGCCCGCCGTCGTTTCGACCTGACGGGCCGCCACGAACGACCCCGCCGCACCGGCCCACCCTGCGCGGCCCGCAGCCATGCCCACGATGGCTACCCACAGCAAGATCACTTATGGTGGTGAATGCTTACTTCGATCAGTGAGCCGCGGCCAGGGGGCACCTGGGTGCGGTGAGCCGGAATGACGATCTCAAACACGCTCTACGAGGCTCCGGCAATAGGACTGTCCGGCTCGCGCCGCCCGGTCGGCGCCTCGCGTCATCGCTCCCCGTCCGTCGCTGTGCGATGCACGGGTACCCCGGCTCGTCGGTCGACGCCCCACACAGGGCGCCTCCCTCCGCCGCCTCGCGATCCATCCACCCGGACGCCGCTCCCTGATCGAACGCCCTATTGCCGGAGCCTCTGAGAACTCGTCCTGTCAGAAGCCATCTGGCCGCGACCCGCGGTCCGGACCGACGGGCCAAAACAGGTTCTCAACGCCGGCCCAGAGCAGCTTCCTCCAGGTCTAGGTCGTGTTGCAGGCGCCGCCGTGTCGTGTCGCTGATCTGGTGCTCGTCATACAGACGGCGTAGCTCGACGCTCTGCACGACGAGCACCTCGCGGTGCAGCTCGCGGTATGCCTGGAGGGAGGTTCTGCCCGACTGATCGTCGCTGTACTCGGCGGGTTGTTCCAGGCGTGCGTCGAGGTTGCGGCGCATGCGGGTGACGGCCGCTTCCGGGATGCTCTCCAGCCTGGTCAGGTGGTCGAGGTGGATGAGCCCGGCATGGGTCAGAAGGCTGCGGGCACGGGTTTCTTCCCGGGCGGTGTGCTCGGGTTCGAGCGCGACTCCGGAGCGGCCTACAACGTGGGCCAGGCTCAGGCCCTGGACGACGAGGGTGAACACGACGACGGCAGTGGTGAGGGTCAGGACCAGGGGGCGTCCGGGCAGCGGGGTGCCATCGGTGGCGCTGAGCGGGATGGACAGGGCCGCGGCCAGCGGCATCACGCCCCGGGTGCCGGCCCAGGTCATCACGCTCGCCAGCTGCCAAGACGGGCGGCCTCCGGTGGGTCTGACAGCCGCGGACAACGGGAGCATCCACAATACCCGCAGGATGACCAGAGCGGCGGCGACAGCGAGTGCCTGGAGCGGCCACAGGCCGGTTCCGGCCGGGAGCTCGCGGATCAGGGATGGCAGTTCGAGACCGATGATGCTGAAAACCACACTTTCCAACAGAAACACCACCACCGCGTACACGGCGTGCAGTTGCAGCCGGATATGGGCGTCACTGAGCCGCTGCCGGGAGCGCCCCAACAGCACGCCCGCGACCACGACGGCGGTGATTCCCGAGGCGTGCGCGGATTCGGCCAGCACGTAGGCGGAATACGGGGTGACCAGCGCGATCACGGTCTCCAGCTCAGGGTCGGTGGTGTGTCGGCGGATGATCGCGACGACGGCCGCGACCGCCGCGCCGACTGCGCTGCCGCCACCTGTGAGCAGGAAGAACTGGCCGCTGGCCGCCTGCCAGCCGACCGCACCGGAGGCCACCGCGACGGTGACCGCGACCTTGAAGAGCACCAGCGAGGTGGCGTCGTTGAACAGGCTCTCCGCCTGCACCAGCACCTGCACCCGGCCGGGGAGGGCGAGCCTGCGGCCGAGCGCGGTGACCGCGACTGGGTCGGTGCTGGCCAGTACCGCGCCCAGCACGAACGCCATGGCGGCCGGCAGCGGCGTGAGCACGACAACCAACGCGCCCACGGCGGCCGCGGAGGCCAGCACCAGACCGGACGCCAGCGCGGTGACGGGCCGCCACACCGTGCGCAGGTCGCGCAGTGACAGCTCTTCGGCGGAGGCATACAGCAGCGGGGGCAGGACGACCAGGCTGATGACCTGCGGGGCAATGCGCAGGGTGGGAGCACCCGGTACAAATGCCACCCCGAGCCCGGCCAGCACCAGCAGTGGTGGGGCGGGTACCCGCCAGCGGCGTGCCCCGGTGGCCACCGCGGTGGCGAGCACCACAAGAAACAGGAGTGTCCCCACCGCGCGCATCCGCCGAACCCCTGACCCATGATCGGGGTCACTGCCGCGGGCCGCCGCAGTTCATTCCCCGCGCCGACCAGGCTTCCCGGCACACCGTGGGCCTACTTTATCAATTCTCGCCCGCAGCCTGCTCGGTCTGGATCGGCGAAGGAGAAGGGCGTGGGTTGCCGCCTCGGATTTCTACTACAAGCTGTCGTAATCTACGACGAGATGTCATCGGTTAGGGTGGTGCGAGTCGCGTGGCCCGGCGGTCGGCGGGCGTTGGGCATGTTCGAGGGTGAGGTCCTGGCGGAGTTGCGGGTAGGTGATGGTCTGGTGACGCCAGCCGCGGTGGCGCTTGCGCCTGCCGTTCTGGCCACTACCGGGATCGGGCTCGGCCCGGCCGCGCCCGAAAGGTCGCCGTTCCACGAGCATGCGGTGACCCGTCGGCTTGCCGCGCTGTTTGCTCCGCCGCCACTGTCACGCTGGCTGCCCGCGGCAATCCCGGCTGTTCTCGGGTTGATTGCCGCGGTGCGCGCGGTTGACGCCAGCCGTGAGATCGGCCGGATGTTCGACCTCGCCATGCATGTCTGGTCCATGCATGCCTGGTCGCGGTAGCCGTGGCCGCGATACCCGCGCATCCGGTTACCATGGCCGCCGTGTTCGTCTCCAGCGTGGCTGCCACGGTCACCGCCACGCCGGGCACGAGCCTGCTCCAGCACCTGTTGATCCTGCCCGGACCGGCCGTATACGCCATCGTCGCCGCTTTCGCTTTCGGCGAGGCGGCGATTTTCGTCGGATTCGTGCTACCCGGTGAGACCGCGGTGGTACTCGGTGGGGTGCTGGCGAGCCAGCATGTGGTCAGCCTCCCCGGTATGGCCGCGGTCGTGGTCGTTGCGGCGATCATCGGTGACTCGGTCGGCTATGAGGTGGGCCGGCATTTTGGTGAACGGATCTTGGCGTTGCCGCTGCTACGGCATCGCCGCCCGGCTGTCGACCGCGCCCGTGCCTACCTCCGGGCTCGCGGGGGGCGGGCGGTCTTCGTCGGTCGTTTCACCGCCTTCCTGCGTGCGGTCATGCCCGGCCTGGCCGGTCTGTCCCAGCTGCCCTACCGCCGCTTCCTCGTTTTCAACGCAGCCGGCGGTATTGTCTGGGGCGTCGGATTCACGCTGCTGGGCTATGTTGCCGGCGCATCCTACGCCAGCGTCGAGAAGGCGGCCGGATGGGTTTCCACCGGCCTGCTCACCCTGCTTGTCGGTGGCTTGCTCGTCCTGCACCTGTACCGCCGCCGACACGATCCGGCCACCGACAGCCAGCCTGGTACGTCCCCCCAAAGCAAAACCGGCGAATGAGCCGCCCGCTCGCGGTGAGCCCGGCCCGCCACTATCCGACCATCGCGGCTGTGGACCTTCGTGATCCGTGCCTGTGGACTCCGGTCCTTTGTCTATCTTTTTGTCCTTTGCTTGTTCTTTTTCAGGATTGAGAGGAATCCGTTTTCTCCGGTGCGCGGAGATGGCGCTGGGCCGGTGGCGCCGGGTCAGACGTCGAGGCCGTATTCGCGGGCGATGCCGGTCAGGCCGGTGACCCGGCCCTCGCCGAGCGCTCGGAACGTCCAGCCGTTGCCTTCGCGGGCGACTTCCCCGAACAGCATCGCGGTTTCGGTGGCCGCTTGGGTGGTCAGGTCGTAACGGGCGATCTGGTTGCCGTTCTCCGCGTCGAGAACACGGATGTAGGCGTTGCGGACGTCGCCGAAGCTCTGCTGCCGGTCTTCGGCATGATAGATGCTCACCGGGAAGACGATCCGGGTGATGCTGTGGGACAGCCGGTCAAGCCGGATGTCGATCTGTTCGTCATCCCCGGGATCGCCAGTTCCGTTGCCCTCCGCCGCGCCGGTGAGGTTGTCACCCCGGTGGACGATCTCATGCCGCGGGCTCGCGAGGTTGTTGAAGTAGACGAAGAAGTCCCGCGATGCCGCCCGGCCGTCCGCGGTCAGCGCGATGGCACTGGCGTCCAGGTCGAACTCGGTGGAGCCGGTGAGATCCGGATCCCAGCCCAGGCCGACCGTGATGTGGGTGAGCCCGGCTCCCTTCGCAAGCAGGGCAACACCAGCGCTACCACGCCCCTCGATGTCCACAGCTTCCTCACCTTCCAACGGCGTCCGCCGTCCCCGTGTTAACAGAATCACTATCCGCGTCGGGAGCGGTCATGGGGGTGTCCGGAACGTGACATGCATCCTACGGATTCGCTTCTTTGCGGAACAGCTGGCTTGTGGTCCGCATCGTCATGACGCACGGCGAAAAGTTATGATACGGAGTGATATAAATCATATGTCCGCGAAGGGGTGATACAGCCGTAATATCGTTTTCGGCATGGCGGGTCACCCTGCTTCTTTTCTCGATAGTGGCGGAGTCCGCGGCGCGGCGCCGCATCCGGCTGTACCCGGTCGTGATCGGAAAAGGCACCTTTCCGGGTCGGGCCTGGTAGGGTTCGCGGAGTACCCGATGGAAGCGCAGGGCCGCGCTGGAGCCGGGTTATGTTGGTGCGGAACTACGCTGGCATGGAGCTGTGCTGGCATGGAAGCATCCCCAGCGGCGACGGGCGGAGGCCCGCGCTGGACGGTACCGCTGGAAAATCAGGCGTCACCGTCCCGCTGGCGGGTCGTTCTTGGCTTCTTTGCCATGGAGATGACCACGTGCGTGGTACCTGTACGCCGGGCGCTCTAAAAGCCGTTCTGTTAAACCGGCATGAAATTTGGATGAGTTGGATGAGATGGAGTACTCAGATGGCAGCACAGTCGCTTTTTTCATCGCCGCAGCCCGCGGTCGAGTCCAGGACGTTGCCGCGCGTGGGAGGAGCTGGTCTGCCGTTGTTCCAGGAGCCGGTTTACCCGCCGGGAACCCCCAGGCCTGACGGCGCTGCGTCCTATGGCGACGGGCCCCACGACGGCGGGCCCGATGGCGATGAGCCCGACAGCCAGCGTTCACCCGTGTTCACGACCTCGGCGACCGCGGCTCCCTACGCGCGGGCCGCGGGGAAGGGCAGAGGGGGCCGTCCGACAGCGTCACGAACGGGCCGCAGCGGCCAGGCCGACCGGATAGGTCGATCGTAGGTGTAGTTCGGTACCGCTGTAGCTCGGGGCAGCGCGGGGTCTGGCTGGACGGAGCCTGGCGCGGCGCCGCGCGGAGCGTCGAGGTGGGTGACGGCAGCCCGGCGGCTTGCGCTGAAATCCCTACCAGCCGAAACAGCGGCCAAACAGGTCAGCAATGGCGTATGGGTGTCCACCCGTGATGGATGGCGGAAAGCCGTCGGTCAGGAATTCCACCGGATTTTCTCAGCAAACACCAAGACTTCTCCGCGAAGCTGAGGGCACTGATCGCGATCGGCACCGGTGCGGTGCCCATCGCGGCATGCGCAGGTGGGTTGCTTTGCCCGCCGGGGCCTTCGGAGGAGTGGATGCAAGTATGGCGCCCGCGCCCGCGGATCGGACGGAAGGCACTCGCCCTCGGGGCGGTGGCCGCTGTCATCATCGTGGCGGGTTCGATTACGGTCGGTCTGGCGGTTTCGTCGTCCGCCACCGGTAGTACTCCACGTCAGGTTGCGGCGAGCCTCGGGACCATCCGGCAGGCGGTTTCAGCTACCGGGGTTATTCAGGCTGCCCACGAGGCGGACCTGACTTTTGGCGTGTCAGGTAGGGTCACCACCGTTTCGGTCACGGTCGGCCAGCAGGTTTCGGCGGGACAGCCGCTTGCCACAGTTGACTCGGCGGCCCTGACAGCTTCGGTCGCGCAGGCGCAGGCCAGCGTGTCCACCAACCAGTCCCGGCTGTCCGCCGACCAGACTGCCGGGGCCACAGCTGCCCAGCTCAATGCGGACAATCAGGCAATCACCGCCGCACAGGACGGGCTTGCCGCGGCGCAGCGTTCGCTGGCCCAGGCGAGCCTGACATCGCCGATCGCCGGTACCGTCGCGGCTGTCAACCTGGTGGTCGGCCAACAGGTCTCCGGCGGCGGTACGGCCACATCTGGCGCCGGCGGCGGCTCGGCGTCGGGTGCCGCGTCGAGCACCTCGACGTCCGCGTCCTCCGCGTCCTCCGCCCAGGTGGTGATTGTCGGTTCTGATGGTTACAAGATCAATACTAGCGTCGACGACACCCAGATCGGCCAGATCAAGACGGGCAACCAGTCGGTCATCACGCCGAACGGCGCCACCACGACGCTGTTCGGGACGGTGTCCACCGTCGGTCTGCTCCCGACCCAGAGCTCGGGGGTGGCGACGTACCCGGTCACCATCGACGTCACCGGGATCCCAGCGGGGCTGCATCTCGGGGCGAGTGCCCAGGTGCAGATCATTGTCCGGCAGCTGACCGACGTCATTACGGTACCTACCGCGGCCCTGCGCTACACCGGCTCCCAGGCGCAGGTGTATCAGCTGATCGGGGGGCGGCAGGCTCCGCGAGCGGTGACGGTGGGGGTGAGCTCCGGTGGCGTCACGCAGATCACCGCCGGGTTGGCGGCCGGGGACATGGTGGTGGTACCCGACACGGCTCCCGCGGGACGTGTGCGCGGCGGGGCGGGGACCTCGACCGCCGGTACCGGTGGCGGTTTCGGTAGTGGTGGCGGTTTCGGTGGTGGTGGCGGTGGTTTCGGTGGCGGTGGCGGCTTCGGCGGGGGCACCCGCGGCGGCGGGGTGAACTGAGCCGTGGCCCAGCCTGAGTCGCCTGTCAGCCGGGAGCCCGTCATCCAGCTCGACGGTGTCCGCAAGACCTACCGGACCGGTTCCCTCGAAGTCGAGGCGTTGCGGGGGGTGAACCTGCGTATTTCCGAGGGTGAGTACGTCGCGATCATGGGCCCGTCGGGGTCGGGGAAATCAACCCTGATGCACATCCTCGGATGTCTCGATGTGCCCACCGCGGGTAGCTACCACCTTGCCGGCGAGGACGTCGGCCGGATGTCCGAGGAGGAGCTGGCCGAGATCCGCAATCGGCGGATCGGCTTTGTCTTCCAACAGTTCAACCTGCTTCCGACACTGTCCGCGTGGCGCAACGTCGAACTGCCGTTGTGCTATGCCGGTACAGGCCGGACGGAGCGTCGCGACCGGGCCGTGGACGCGCTGGAGAAGGTCGGGCTGGGGGACAGGATCGCCCACCGGCCGAGCGAGATGTCCGGTGGCCAGCAACAACGGGTTGCCGTTGCCCGTGCGTTGGTCACCGATCCAGCGCTCATCCTTGCGGACGAGCCGACCGGCAATCTCGACAGCGTGTCCACGGGGGATGTGCTCGGACTGTTGAGCCAGCTGCACGCGGCCGGCCGCACGATCGTTCTCATCACCCACGAACCCGAGGTCGCCGCTACCGCCGGCCGGGTAGTGCGGATCCGTGACGGTGACATCCAGGACGACACGGGGCCGGGGAAGCACGCCGGTACCGGGCTCGGTAGCGGGGATCATTCCAATTCGCCCCTGCTCGCCTGGGATGTACGCACATGAGCTGGATGGAGACACTGCGGATCGGGCTGGATGCGGTACGCACGCACCGGTCGCGTTCCGCTCTGACAGTGCTTGGCATCCTCATCGGTATTGCCGCGGTCATCCTCACCGTCGGACTCGGCCAGGGTGCCCAGGGCCAGGTCCGCGATCAGATCAACTCGCTGGGCAGCAACCTGCTCGTTGTCTCGCCGGGGAGCACTACCAGCAGCACCGGTGTCCGCGGCGGTTTCGGTTCGGCCTCGACGCTGACCGTGCAGGATGCCGATGCCCTCGCCGTCAGGGATGTCGCTCCCGACATCGCCGCGGTCGCACCGGCCAGCCAACGCAGCCTTTCCCTGACGGCCGGCGCGTCGAACTGGACCACCACAGTCGTGGGGACGACGCCCGATTGGTTGTCGGTCCGGGCCCGCAAGATTGCTGTCGGACGGTTCATCACCAGCCAGGACGTGACCAACCACGCCGCGGTCGCGGTACTCGCGGCTACTACGGCCGAGCAGCTGTTCGGTGGCCGCAGCCCGATCGGCGCGACCGTGACCGTGTCGGGGGTTCCGATACAGGTCGTGGGTACCCTCACCGCGGTCGGTTCCTCCGCCACGGCCAATGAGGACGACCAGGTCGTCCTCCCGATCAGCACCGCGGCCAACCGGGTGTTCGGCGGCGCGACGCGCACCTCCGTACAGAGCATCTACCTGGAGGCGTCATCGTCGAAGACGCTGTCCGCGGCCTACCAGGAGGCCAACAACGAACTGCTCGCGCTGCACCACATCAGCACGCCCACCGGTGCCGACTTCACCATTGCCAGCCAGCAGTCCATCCTGTCCGCCGCGACTTCGGTCGACCGGACTCTGACCGTGCTGCTCGGGGGCATCGCCGCGATCTCGCTGCTGGTCGGCGGTATCGGTGTCATGAATATCATGCTGGTTTCTGTTACTGAACGTGTCCGTGAGATCGGTCTGCGCAAGGCTCTCGGGGCGCCGCCCCGGGTGATCAGACGCCAGTTCCTGGTCGAGGCATCTGTCCTCGGTCTGACCGGTGGTATCTCCGGTGCCGCGCTCGGTGTGGTGGGTGCCGTGGCGCTCCCGCACCTGATTTCTCAGCGTATCGACATATCACTTCCCGCAACTTTTGGATCGATCATCGTCGCGGTGGGAATCGGCGTCGGATTCGGTGTTTACCCCGCCAGCAGGGCTGCCCGCCTGGCCCCCATCGAGGCGTTGCGCAGCGAATGATGATCTATCGGTCTCCGGCCCGGCGTTCTGTCCAGGGCCACGATCAGGAAAGAGCCCAGCGTGTCCGAGTCGACTCTGCCCGCGAGTAACACCGCCGAACACGGCGTTCCTGGGCGCGGCCTGCCCCTGCGCGAGCTGTCCGTACATGGGGTGCCCCCGCGCGTGGGCGCCGCTGTCCGGACAGCTCGGCCCGTATCCCGCCAGCCGCGGGTCAGCGCGGGAGGGCGGTTGACCGTCCTGCTGTCGGCCGCCGTATTCGCTCTGGTCGCCTGCGGTGGCGGCGCGAGCTCTACCACCGTGGCCGGCTCGACGGCGCCGGCCCCCGGGGTAAATCCCGCGCCGGCTGGCCCACCGGGCGTCACGGGAACGGCCGCGGCGGTGACTGACACAACGATCCAGGTCCAGAACCCCTCGGTGGGCCAGGTCGCCGTCAATTTCACCACGTCCACCGCTTTCACCCGGACCGAACAGACCACCGCGTCCAGCCTGGGCGTCGGTGACTGCGTACTGGTGACAGCGGCTTCGGGGACGCAAGAGGCTGGACAACCAGCCGCCACCGATGCCCCGGTCATCGCGCAGAACATTACGATCAGTAAGCCGGACGCGGGTAAGTGCACCGGTAACGGCGCCTCCCGCACTGCTTTCGGCGGCGGGGCACGCCCCTCGGGAGCCCCGAATCCCTCCGGCGGCCCCCAGGCGCAGCGCAGTCCCAGGGCCGGCGGCGTGGGCCGCGTCGGCGCGCTCTTCGGCACTGTCACGTCAAAGTCCGACACGGCCTTCGTGGTAGAGACCATCGCCCGTGGGGACACCCCAGCCACGACGAGAACCGTTACCACGGGCGTTTCGACCGTCTACGATCACATGGTCCCGGCATCGGCCGCTGTTCTGAAGGTCGGCGAGTGCGTCACGGCGGTGGGCCCAGCTGACAGCACCGGGGCGATCACGGCCACGTCGATCAACATCCGGTCGGCGGGGCCCAACGGATGTACCGGTGGTTTCCGTCGGCAGGGCGAGGCCACGGGGCCCGCTAATGGCTGACCGGACATTCCGTGCCCGGCGCCGCCGGGTTCGCAGCTGGGCCGCCGTCGCTGTCGCCGTCGTTGTCGTCGGCGGGGCCGGCGGCGGTGTGCTGGCGGCCACCGCCTCCAGCGGGCCGTCCTACCGGACCGCAGCGGTCACCCGCCGCACGGTCGAGGCGACCGTAAGCTCTGTCGGCAGCGTGGCACCTGTCAGCCAGGCATCGATCAGTTTTCCTGTTGCCGGTCGAGTAGCGCAGGTTCCCGTCGCTGTCGGTCAGCATGTGGCGACAGGCGACATCCTGGCCGAACTCGACACGTCGTCCCTTGTGGCCTCCCTCGACAATGCTCGGGCGGCGCTTGCCCTCGCGCAGGCGAAGCTCGCGGCGGACCAGGCCAGCCAGACCACCACCGGTACTACGTCGACATCCACGTCGACCGGTACCGGCACCGGCACCGCCACCGGCGCGGCATTTGTCACTTCCAGCCAGGTTGGTACGCCGAGCGGGAGTTATGCCGCCGTAAAAATGATCACCTCCAGTGAGCCGCGGGTCGGCTCCACAGCTAGTGGAGGTGCCAGCCAGGATTCGGCATCGGCGGTGGATCTTGTCAGGCGCTACCAGCGGCAGCTGTTGGCTGACCAGCACGCCGCCGACACGGTCCTTTATCAGACCCAGGCCGATCTGGCGCATGAACAGTCGGTGTGCCGAGCCTTCCTGAACAGCTTCGGTCATGCTGCGGAGCCGATGGCGGCAAGTTCCGCACGCGGCGGCCAGAGCCCGGCCGAGACTACCCAGGCTCCGAGCGCCACCCAGACCACGCAGGTACCAGAACAGGCGGCTGGGAGCACGCCCGACGGCACGGACTGCTCGGCGTTGCTCAAGGAGGTTCTTGCTGAGCAGGAGACCCTGAACAACGATCTACGCACGGTCGCCGCGGATGAAACGGCCCTCGATGCCGCGGTCGCCCAGCTCCTGACACAGTCTCCTGGAGGGCAACCGGCCGCTGCGGGGGGGCAGCCCTCGCCGAGCCAGACCAGCCCCGGGGCCGGGGCCGGTGGTCACGGCCAGGCGGGCGGTAACACAGGAAATAGCGGTGACACAGGCGGCACAAGTAAAACCGGCGATACTGGCAGCGTTGGCAATAACAGAGGTAGCGCTACTCGCGCGGGCTCCGCAGCGGGTGGTACGGCCGCAGGCGGCGCCAGGACGGGATCAGCCGCTGCGCGTGCGCCAGCATCAGCCGCGCAGATCGCCGCCGACCAGGCCTCGGTCGACGCGGCCAACGCCATGCTCCCGGTGGCCGCGCAGAGCCTGGACCAGGCACGGATCGTCAGCCCGATCGATGGTCTCGTGGCCGCTGTCAATATCGCGCCCGGCCAGTCCGTAACCGCCGGATCGAGTACAGCGGCGATCGTCGTGGTGAATCCAGGCGCAATGGAGGTCACGACGACCGTCAGCGACAGCAATGTTGCCGCGGTGAAGGTCGGCGCCAAGGTCACGGTGACTCCGGACGGCACTGATTCGCCGACAGCGGGTACCGTGGTGGCTGTCGGCCTGCTTCCGACGGTGTCCACAGCATCCACCGGGACGGGGCCGGGAGCGTCAGGCGGGGTCGCTTATCCTGTGACCATCGGTCTCAACGGCGGTGGCGGACAGCTGTTCGCTGGCTCCGGAGCGGCTGTGTCCATCGTTGTTTCCAGCGCGGTGAACGCGCTGGCCGTGCCCACATCGGCCGTCCGTACCATCGGTAATCGTCATATTGTGTCCGTGTTGCGGGATGCCAAGTTGGTCAGCCTGCCGGTGGAGGTGGGTGCGGCCGGCGTGAGTTTCACCCAGATAACATCCGGTTTGTCCGAAAGTGACCGGATCATTCTGGCGGACCTGCACGCCCCCCTGCCCACCAGCAACACCACGCTGCGCGGGCTCGGCGGCGTGGGGGCGACTGGCGGTGGTTTCGCCGGCGGCGGTGCCCCCACCGGCGCTGGTAGACGGAACTGACCGATAGCGGCAGCGGCAGGTTGCTTCGGCTGTGTTGGTCGGGTTCTCCGCACACTCGGCGTGTCCCGAGGGCCGTCCGTTCGAGGGCCGTCTGTTCGAAGGCCGTCTGTTCGAAGGCCGTCGCGTGTGGCTGTGCCAGGTGCGGTTGCCTTCTCAGCGTGGCGGCCCAGCGGCCTGCCCTGCGTAGTTGCCAACGGTGATGTTCCCTGTGGGCGGATCGGCCGGTTCCGGCTCACCTATGGGAAGAACGAGCCGGACAGTGGTCCCGTTGCCGGGCGCCGAACGTACGTCGGCGGTGCCGCCATGCGCGGCGGCGACAGCCGCGACGATGGACATGCCCAGCCCGCTGCCACCGTGGACCCGGTCGCGGCTCCCCGACGCCCGCCAGAAGCGGTCGAATACCCGCTCGGCCGCTTCTGAGGGCATACCCGGGCCGAAATCGCGGATCGTGAGATGGACACGGGCGCTGTCCCGGACGAGCGTCGCCTCAACGCGCGCTGTCACCGGGGTATGGACCCGCACGTTCGACAGAAGGTTCCCGACCACCTGCCGCAGGGCGTCGGCGTCGCCGACCACTACGCACCGGTCGGGGCAGGTCAGCTCAATGAGTCGATCCGGTTCGACAGCGACCGCGTCGGCAACCGCGTCTCGCAGCACGGCCGCGAGGTCGACGTCCGAGCGCTCCAAGGGCCGGTGCTCGTCGAGGTGGGCCAGGTACAGCATGTCATCGACCAGGGCACTCATCCGGGTGCTCTCCTCCTGGACACGACGCAGGGCGTCGTCCACATCCGCTGGCGGTATGACGCCCTGGCGCATCAGGTCGACATAGCCGCGGATGGACGTCAGCGGTGTCCGTAGTTCGTGGGACGCGTCCGCGACGAACCGCTGTAGTCGTTCCTGCGAGCGGACCCGCTCCTCGAACGCGGACTGGATCTGACCAAGCATGATGTTGAGTGCGGCGGCGAGCCGACCGACCTCGCTGCGCGCGGGCGAGTCGGGCACGCGTCGGGACAGGTCCCCGCCGGCGATGGCGGCTGCGGTCTCCGCGACATCACGCAACGGCCGTAGGCCACGCCCGAGCAGCAGCCATGCCGAAAAAGCCGCGCCGGTGAGAACGGCGATCCCGGCCACGATCTCTATGCCCGCCAGCCGGGCGATGGTTGCGGTGACTGGACGCAGCGGAATAGCCACGAGATCGATCTCGCCGCCCGCGGACAGCGACCCGGCGATCGCGCGGAAGCGCCTGCCATCGCTGACGATGGTGAACGGAGTTCCGGAGGCTACTCGGGCGTCGATGTCAGTGGCAGCGTTGATGAGCGGACGGGGCGGCGCTGGGCCGCTGCCGCTTCCCGTGACGACCAGGACCGAGCCGTTGCGCCTGCGTAGTTCCACCACGTAGTCGGTCGGGGCGATCGCGCGCTGCAGGCCTTCAATACTGATGGTGGGCGCCACCTGGGCTAGCAGAGCGTTGCTACGGGCCGTCACGATGTTCTGTGCGCTGCGCAGCTGATCGTCCGTCTGGTCGAAAAGGTAGGTACGCAGTGCGAAAATGCTGATGACCGCGGTACTGAACAATCCCACCGTCAGCAAGGCCAACAGGCCGATCATCAGCCGGGTCCGCAGCGCCGTTCCCCGTCCTGGGTCACTCACGAGTGTCAGACTCGCAGCAGTGGGCGCTGCCGTCGCCGTGCTGGTCGAAGCCGTTCTGGAGGCAAAGCTCACACTGGGGCTGGGATACCGGAAGCATAGTTGCGTGTTCAATTACGTAGCTGGGCCGCATGGCAACCATTCGACCATCAGGAGTCCTGACCTCCATGACCATCACCGACATCGCTACCGGTGACATCGCCGCGACCGAAGACGCGCTGATGCTGGACGCCGCCGCTGCGGATCTGCTGTTCCGTACGGCCCGGACCGCGAACACCTTCAGCGATGATCCCGTTTCTGACGAGCAGGTCCGTGCTATCTATGACTTGATTAAATGGGCGCCGACCAGTATGAATACCCAACCCCTGCGGATCATTCTGGTTCGTTCGCCCGAGGCGCGGGAACGGCTGGTACGGCATCTCAGCCCGGGTAACCAGGCGAAGACGCGCTCTGCTCCGCTGGTCGCCATCGTGGCCGCGGATATCGACTTCCATGAAAACCTCCCGCAGGTTTTCCCGCATCTGCCGAACGCCAGGGATTTTTTCACCGAGCCGGTCGCGCGCGAGCAGACCGCGCGCTTCAATGCCGGCCTGCAGATCGGCTACTTCATCCTGGGCATCCGTGCCGCGGGGCTCGCGGCCGGTCCGATGACGGGCCTGGATGCCACCGCCGTCGACAAGGAGTTTTTCGCGGACCAGCCGCTGCGCACTCTCGCGGTGATCAATATTGGCAAGCCCGGGGAGAACCCGTGGTTCGGCCGTAGCCCACGGCTGGACTACGAGCAGGTCGTCTCCGTCCTCTAACCTGACCCTGAGTGGTCATCGCTCGCGGTCGCGACGGTATGGCTGTCCGGACCGAAAGCCACGCTGTTGACCGGGCTGATATGCCCGGTCAACGTGGACAGCGGAGATGGCCGGTGCGGGTCGGAGATATCGGTGAGGCGGCAGGTGCTGTCCGGGCCCGCGGTAGCCGGCAGACGTCCGTCCGGGCTGATCGCCAGGCTGTTGGCCTGCCCAGCGCGCTCGCTGAGCGTAGCTGCGGGCGTCACCCCGGCTTGTCTGGTGACGTCGAACACGGCCACTGTGCGATCGGAGCCCGGCCCCGAGCCGGCGCCCGCGAGCAGCCGGCCATCCGAGCTCAGCGCGACTGTTGCGACAGACGCCGTGGGCATGGTCACCGGTATGGCCGTAGGCCGGGCGAAGGATGTGATCAGCGCGAGCCGGGCCGCGGGCGTTGGGGACCGTTTCCAGGCGGCGAGGCTGAGCCGGGCGGCCAGCGCCGGGTTTTGCGGACGTAGCGCGCCTGCTTCCGTGGTGAGCCAGTGGGAGGCGTCCAGTGACCGGTCGGGGGCCGACCGTGACGTCGCCACCGTGGCGACGGCGCTAATCGCCAGGACGAGCGCGGACAGCCCGGCAAGAACAGCCCGTCTCCTGCTGGATGACCGAGGAGGCGTACGAGCAGGTTCTGCGCGCTGGGCCGCTCGTCGGATCTTTGCGCATGGCTTCTTCGACAAGCACACGTAGCTCGTCATCCAGGCCCTCGAGGCATGGCCTGGTGTGCAGGGCCCGGTACAGCAACACGTCGGTCGGGCCTTGGCCGAACGGAAGCCGTCCGGTGCCGCGTGGAGGACGACGCTGCCCCAGGCGAAGATGTCCACCGCTGATCGTGGTGAGTTCCGTCGTGTGCGCCATACCAAAGTCGATCACTTTGGGCCCCATGGCAGAGATCAATACATTGGATGGTGTGAGGTCGCTGTGGGGCACGCCTGATACCCGGACCGTGGGTGGCGATGCCTCAACCCGCACCACGCCGCGTCCCTCCGCTGCTCCCTGAGTACGCTCGATGTTCACCCGTACTGTCATCACCGTGGCCAGACTGACCGTGCCGCGCAGCTGTCCCGTCGGGGAGGCGGCGCGGCGCCTCGGTATGGGAGCCCTCGGGTGGTGACTCGTTTTCACGTGAGTATCAATATATTACTTTTAGTAGTTTCTTGATTGCGGTGGAGCGGCCTCAGGTAATTGCAGTCGATATTAACGAACGCCGAGTAGGCGGCTGGATGCAGGTTTCAATGAATGTGGATGCAGGGTATATATCTCGCGTTATCGATTTTACTGGAGGGGTGACGAGCGGATCCCCGCCATGATGATAATCGAGCACGGCGTCCAGATCAAAGGGGGGTTACTGATGGCCGGGAAGGCCGATTTCATCCAGCCGGATGCCGCGGTCGTATATCTGCCCCAAACCGACGCGGGCGTTGTGTCGCGGCGGCTTCGAATGCGTTGGCATTTTCTGTTGTCCCAAGCAGCGGTTGTCCTTCTGTTCGCCGGGTCCATGATTACCATGGCCAGTCTTCTCCAGGTGTGGACGGTGGGGATTTCGGACGACCAGCGCCGGTCGGATGTGCTGGTGGTGCTCGGTGCTTCCCAATACGACGGACGCCCTTCCGCGGTGTTTGCGGCGCGCCTTGACCACGCATTTGACCTGTACCGCCAAGGAGTGGCTCCGTTGGTCGTGACGGTCGGCGGCGCGCAGGCGGGGGATGCTTACACCGAAGGGCAGGCAGGCGCGAACTACCTGGCCTCCCGTGGCGTTCCGGTGACCGCTCTGATGCCCGTAGGAGAGGGGCGGGACACCTTGGGATCGTTGCGGGCGGTAGCGGTGGCCATGGCGAAGCATCAATGGCGAAGCGCAGTGATCGTGACGGATCCGTGGCATTCGCTGCGGTCACGAACGATCGCTCGTGACCTTGATATTGACGCGGTTACGTCACCGGTAAGGACTGGCCCGTCCACCCGTGGCTTCGGTACGCAGCTTCGTTACATTGCTCGGGAAGGCGTTGCTTACCGATTTTATCAGCTCTTCCATCGGACGACCCCGGCAGGGGTCGCGCCACCAGCCGTGTGAACACGTCCCCGAGCGGGGCGGCTTCAAAGGTCGGTGGGCGGGTTCACACGGCTGGTGGCGACGGTCGAGAAGTAAATTTTTATATTGTTTACATGATTTTTGGCCGTACGCTGGTTGTGGCTGCCTTGTAGGCGGGCGGTGAATGTTTCACTTTCAGTGATCGTTGGGTGTCCGGTGGTGCTCGGTCCGGACTCGGGCCATCCCTGAGGCCCGGCGTGGACGTGGCCAGTGTCTCGGACCGCGGTGCCGAGATCGCGATTATCGTGAAGATCGGTCTGCTGGTCGTCCTGCCGGGTTGAGTGCCCCTGCCCCCGCCCACGATCCCGAGGAGGGTCCGCCATGGCCATTGCTCCGGCTGTTGTTGTTCAGCAGTGTCGGTGTTGGCGGTTTTCGTGCTGAAAGGCACGGAAACCGTCCCGGGGCTGGCCGGTGGCCCGCGTGCGGCCGGCAGACTGCTACGCCCCGATCCGCTCGCGGGCCTCACTCATCTGCATCGGACGTACGGCCCGGTCGCGCGGATCTCCTCGCGGCCGATGTCGCTTTACCTCGTGGCGGACCCGGCGGTTATCGCGGACGTCCTCGTCGGGTCGAGCCGGGCATTCGCCCGAGGCGTTGTCCGTCGTGGCTTCGGTTCCCGCCAGACAGTGGTGGAGCCTCTTGCGCTGGTGCTCGGGCGGGGGCTGCTGACCAGCGCGGGGGAGTGGCACCGCAGGCAACGCCGGCTCATGCAGCCGATGTTTCACCGTCAACGGATTTTTGAATACGGGGAGATTTTTGCCGCGACAGCGGACGATCGGGCTGATTCCTGGACGGATGGCCAATATCTTGATCTGCATGACGAGATGATCGAGATGACGCTGGCGATGGTTACCCGAGCCCTGTTCGACGTCGATGTCGACAGTAACGAGGTAGCTGTCATCCGGACAGCTATCAGTGAGAACATGGTGGTCACTCGGAAGGCTGTGCGGGCCGGTTTCGAGACGCTGGAGAGGCTGCCGCTGCCTGGGCCCAGACGCCGCCGTAACGCTCGCCGTGCTCTTGACCGGGTCGTCTACGATCTTATCGAGCGCCGCCGTGCCACTGGGGCGAGCGGGCGGGACCTGCTCTCACTGCTGCTGACAGCCCGCGATGCCGAGACCGGCGAGGGCATGGACGACACGCAGGTCCGCGACGAGATCCTGACTATCATGCTTGCCGGTCACGAAACCACCGCAAACGCGTTGACCTGGACTTTTCATCTGCTCGGAGAGCATCCTGAGATTGCGGCGGCGCTGTATGCCGAACTCGACACCGTCCTGTCCGGCCGGCGGCCAACGGTAGCGGACCTGCCGCGGCTGCCATATGCCGACGCGGTGTTCACCGAGTCAATGCGGCTTTATCCACCGGTGTGGGGCATGGGCCGCTATTTGTTGGAAGACCGTGTCATTGGAGGCTATCGCCTGCCGGCCGGCTCGACGCTGCTTCTCTGCCAGTGGGTCGTCCACCGTGACGAACAGTGGTGGCCGGAGCCGGAGCGTTTTGATCCGGCCCGCTGGCTCGGGGACCGGATCGACCCGGACCGGCCGCGGTATGCCTATTTCCCCTTCGGAGGCGGCCCGCATCAGTGTATCGGCAACAGCTTCGCCCAAACCGAGGGAGTGTTGGCTCTCGCCACGATCTGTCGCCGGTGGGCGTTCGAACCCGCTGTCGGTCTGAAGATCGTACCGCAGCCGCTGGTGACTCTGCGGCCGCGTGACGGTCTACCGATCATTGTCCGGCGGCGCCGCTGATGGGGCGCCGGGGGCCATGCGTCCCGGCGGTAAGAACTGTTCCGGCCATAGGCCTCGCGGCGTGGCCGGGACCGTTCGGCACGCCGGACCGGGTTCCTCGGCGCTTTGCCCGAGGCCGAGCGGACCGGTGATTGTGGCCTTCTGGCACGATCGGGGTATGCGCCGCGGCGCCGGACATATCCTTGAACGGCCACATGTTCTTGACGGGCGACGGCGAGTGAACTCGACGACATCAAGACCAAGGCTGGGGAGCCGGCCACCTGAGTCATTCACGCTGAGATGGGTCCGCGCGCGCCCGCGGACCTCAGAAAACCTAGGAGAATTTATATGAGCCACATTCAGTTTGCCACTCGTGACGCGAGTCCGTGGGTGCCTCATTACATAATGGCGATAGACCGAGAGAAGTGCATCGGGTGCGGTCGTTGCTTCAAGGTGTGCGGTCAGGGTGTACTGAAGCTGATGGGCCTGAACGAAGACGATGAGCTGGTCGATCCTTTCGACGAGGAGCAGGAGATCGAGCGTAAGGTTATGACCATCGAGACTGCCGGTAACTGCATCGGCTGTGCCGCCTGCGTCCGGGTATGTGCGCCGCGCTGTCACACCTACGCGCCGGCGGAAGCGGCCTGACCAGCCGGCGGCTGTCAGCTCGCCGTCGAGATGCGGCCGGATCGGGTGGCTATGCCGGACACCGACAGACACTCGATCCGCCCGCTGGCCGGAACGTCCCGTGCTGGAGGAAGCTAGGTGGGTGACTGTTACCGCATCCACGGATCGACGTATTCCGGATCTGGACGAGGTGTCCCTCAGTCGGCTGGTAAGGTACTGGGAGGCTGCTAATTATCTGACGGTGGCGCAGATCTATCTGCGTACCAATCCGTTGCTGCGTGAGCCGTTGGAGCCAGGGCAGATCAAGCCTCGGCTGCTGGGTCACTGGGGTACGTCCCCGGCGCTGAACCTGGTGTATGCCCAGCTGAACCGGTTGGTACGGGAGACTGGGCAGGATGTGCTGTATGTGGCCGGGCCGGGGCACGGCGGCCCGGCACTGGTCGCCAACACCTATCTGGAAGGCACCTATTCGGAGATCTACCCACAGGTGTCGCGGGACCTGGCGGGCCTGACCCGGCTGGTCCGGCAGTTCTCCACCCCCGGAGGGGTACCGAGCCACGTCTCCGTACCGACGCCAGGGTCGATCCACGAGGGTGGCGAACTCGGCTACGCCCTGGTGCACGCCTTCGGCGCCGCGTTCGACCACCCTGACCTGCTGGTCGCGGCAGTGGTCGGTGATGGTGAAGCCGAGACCGGGCCGTTGGAGGGAAGCTGGAAAGGCATCCGGTTCCTCAACCCGGCCCGTGACGGTGCGGTGCTGCCGATCCTGAACCTCAATCAGTACAAGATTGCGAATCCGACGGTGCTGGGCCGCCTCGACCGGGCCGGGGTGACCGCCTTCTTTGCCGGCCACGGCTATGACGTGGCCTGGGTCGAGGGGAGCGACGCCCACCAGGTCCACCGGGACTTCGCGGCCAGGCTCGCCACCGCTTACAGCCAGATCCGCCGTATCCAGGACGACGCCCGCGCCCCAGGCGCGGTGGTGACCGCCACCCCGCGCTGGCCGATGATCGTGTTACGGACCCCGAAGGGATGGACCGGCCCGAAACAGGTCGATGGGGTGGCGATGGAAGGCACCTTCCGTGCCCATCAGGTGCCGTTGGCGGCTGTTCGGGAGAAGCCGGCCCAGCTGGCTCAGCTGGAGGCGTGGCTGCGTTCCTACCACCCGGACTCGCATTTCGACGCGGACGGGCGGTTGGTCGCCGATCTCGCCGTGCTCGCACCGACCGGCGACAAGCGGCTGGGGGCGACCAGCTACGCTAACGGCGGCCGGCGCGCCGTGGCGCTACGGCTGCCGGATTGGCGTGCCCACGCGATCACGGTCGGTCCAGAAACTCGTGGGAAGGTCATCTACGAAACCACCCGGCCGCTCGGCGACCTGCTCCGCGACGTCTACCGGGACAACCCCACCACCTTCCGGGTGTTCAGCCCGGACGAGCTGACCAGCAACCGGCTCGGTGCCGTCCTCGATGTCACCGACCGCTGCCTGGTCGCCCCGACCGACCCGCACGACGACCGGGTCTCCCCATCCGGCCGGGTCATGGAGGTGCTCTCCGAGCACCTGTGCCAGGGCTGGCTGGAGGCCTACACGCTCACCGGCCGGCACGGCCTGTTCGCCACCTACGAGGCGTTCGCGATGGTTTCCGCCTCCATGCTCATCCAGCACACCAAGTGGCTACAGGAAGCCGCCCGGCTGCCCTGGCGGGCACCGGTACCCAGCCTGAACGTGCTGTTGACCAGCACCTGTTGGCGTAATGACCACAACGGCTTCTCCCACCAGGGCCCGGGGCTCATCGACACCGTCGTCCCCCTGTCCCCTGGCATCGCCCGGATCTGGCTGCCGCCGGACGCCAATACCCTGCTCTCGGTCGCCGATCACTGCCTACGCAGCCGCGACCACGTCAACCTCCTCGTCGCGGACAAACAGCCCCACCTGCAGTACCTCTCCGCGGACGAAGCCGCTGAACACTGTGCCCGCGGCGGCTCGGTCTGGGAATGGGCCGGCAGCGACGGCGGCGAGCACCGCACCGACATCGTCCTCGCCGGGATCGGGGACGTCCCCACCATGGAGATCCTCGCCGCCGCTGACCTGCTGCGTCAGTTCACGCCGGGCCTCACCGTCCGTGTCGTCAATATCGTCGACCTGATGGCCCTGCTTCGCGCGGACCTGCACCCCCATGGCTTCTCCGTTCCGCTGTTCCGCGCCCTGTTTACTGACGAAACCGACGTCGTCGTCGGTTTCCACGGCTACAGCCGCGCGATCCACCAGCTTTTGCACGGCCGGCCCAATCCGCAACGTTTCCACGTCCGCGGCTTCATGGAACAAGGCACCACCACCACCCCGTTCGACATGGTCGTGCGCAACGGTGTCAGCCGTTACCACCTCGCCCGCCTTGCCATCGAGTTCGCCCGCACCACCCCGCGAGGCGCTGACCGGCTCGTCACCCATTGCGAGACCCAGCTCGCCCGTCATCAGGCCCACATCACCGAACATCTCGAGGACCTTCCTGAAGTCCGCGACTGGACCTGGCCGGGCGACCATGGGCGGCCACGCGCACCGCGCATGTAGCGTCTTTGCTTAGAGCGACCGGCAATAGGGAACGCGGCGTCGCGGGGCTGGGGCACGCACCTCGCATCGTTGTCGTCGGTCGCCACCCAATACCTCCGGTGGCTCCCTCCACCGCCTCGCGATGCACGCACCCCAGCCCCACTCCTTGATCCACACCCCTATTGCCGGGCGCTCTTACTGGCAATCAGATGGCCACCGGGACGGCTGGAGCGTCGACCAGGATGAGGAACCAGCCGAGAGTCAGGAGAAGATCGTACTCATGAAAGGCCGGGGCTCCGTCAGCCGAGCTGAGCAGGACCCGGTGGCCGCCGAGCACAATCGCAATCCCGTCCCGGGCGAACAGAACGACGTTGTGCCCGTCGGTCCGGGGAGCGCTGGTTGTATGGGTGACGAAGCCTCGAGCGAAACCCCGCCAGTTGGGTGTGATCCAACGTAGCCAGCGGTCTCCGGTCAGCCTGACGAGGGTGTTCCCGCGTCCTTTTTGGAGCACCGCGAGTACGTCGCCGGTCAACTCGGCAGTGACCCGAAGGCCGCCGTGGCTGCTTTCCACGACCATCAGATGTTTTTGGGCCCTGCATGTCACCCGGCCCTGGGCACGCCATTCTTCCCGCATCCGGATGATTGTCTCGTCGTCAACGTGGAGCGCGAACTGGTCCCCGGTCACGGTGACCGCCCGCCACGCGAATTCTGGCACCATCGCGCAGTCGGAGTGAACTGTCATCATGTTGCCCTCCTGCCGGGTCGTCTCGGGAAGCTCGCCCGTCGGTTCCCATTGAAAGACCAGCTGGTCAGCAGCTGGTCAGGAGCGTGAACGCGGCACCTGGGTGAACGACCGGGGCCGGCTTGGCCCTGGTGGGTGTGACACCGCGCGGGCGATGATGGCTTGACTGGTCGCCTGTTGTCCAGTTTGTGGCTACTCGGCTGTTCGACTCCGTCAAAATACGTAATCGGCCGCGTGGGTGATGCGCGGGCGTGGTCAGGATCTGGTCAGTGCTACCGCTGACACTGCTACCGCTGACGGTGCCGGGGTTGCGTCCTGTCGGACATGCGACTGCACACCCTGCTGGTCACGACTTTGCTTCAAGTTGTCACAGACAGATCCCGCATACTGGTTCATGATGGTATCCGAGGCATTGGGATCACCCAATTGGCGACATGTGTTGTTTTGTGGAACAGGATGACATGGAGTTTCGGGTTCTTGGATCGCTCGAGGTGGTGGGCGAGGCCGGGCAGGTGCCGATCGGTGGTCCGCAGCGCCGCCTGCTGCTCGCGGCTCTGCTCTCCGAGGCGAACCGTCCCATCCCTGACCGGGAGCTGCTGCGAGCCATGCAGGGCGATGACGGTTGGTATGACGAGCGTCGGCGCCAGCTCCTGCATCGGCTTCGGGTGCACATCTTGGATCTTCGACGGGTGCTGGGCCAGTCCAACGGGCAGCCCTTGGCGCGGGGCGCCGGCGGATACGTTCTGCACGTCGGGGCGGAGGAGCTTGACGAGCTGGTTTTCCTCAGCTGGGTGGAACAGGCCCGGCGGCTGCTGGATTCCAAAGACGCGGCGAGTGCCGCCGACCGGATGGACGCGGCATTGGCGCTCTGGCGTGGAGAGCCATTATCAGATCTTGAAACGCGCCCCTTTGTCGAACGTTATGCGGCCCGGTTGCGTGAGCTTCGCCTGTACGCGGAGAAAGAAAGAGCGGCCGCATATCTGGCCGCTGGTCGGCACGGGCCGCTGGTTCCGATCCTGCGGCGGCTGCTCGCCGACAACCCGGCCGACGAACGGCTACAGCTGGATTTGTCGTTGTCCCTCTACCGCGACGGTCGCCGGGAGGATGCCGCCGCTGTCTGCCTGGATGCGTTGCGCCGTTCCCGCGATCTCGGAATCGAACCGACCGCGATCCGGGAAAGGCAGCGCGCGATCCTTGCCGACGAACCGTCCCTGCGCTGGGTCCCGCCAGTTGAACAGGTCGGGCTCGTCGCCGCGGCGCGTCATCCCGTGCCGTATCAGCTTCCCACCGGGACAAGAAACTTCACCGGCCGCGAAAAGGAAGTCGCGGATCTCCTCACCTTGTTCGAAACGGCTGACGTCGGTGCGGAAACAGGCGGCGCGGGCGTGATTGTCTCGGCGATAGCCGGGCAGGCGGGTGTCGGCAAGACGGCGCTCGCCGTTCACGTCGCCCATCGGCTCCGGCCTCGCTTCCCCGACGGCATTCTTTACATAAATCTACAGGCCACGCCCGACTCGCCGGCTGAGCCGTCGACGGTTCTGGTGTCGTTTCTCCTCGGCCTGGGGGTGCCGCGTGAGCAAATAGGAGATGATCATGAAGTGCGTGCGGCGCTGTACCGTTCGACGCTCGACGGCAAGCGGCTGCTCGTCGTCCTGGACAATGCGACGGATGCCGAACAGGTACGTCCGCTGATTCCGGGCGCGGCATCCTGCGGGGTCATTATCACCAGCAGGCGTGCGCTTTCGAGTCTGGACGCGGATCACCTCCTGCTTGACGTCCTCGACTCCGCCGGTGCCGTCACCCTGCTCGCCAAGGTGGCGGGTGCCGCGCGGGTCGAGGCCGAACCCGAGGAGGCCCGCACCATCGTGGCGCTGTGCGGATTTCTGCCGCTGGCGGTACGCATCGCGGGGGCGCGTCTCGAACAGCGGCCGGACACGCACCTCCGCTCGCTGCGTGAGGATCTCCAGGTTGCGCGTTTGAACGTGCTCAGGGTCGGAGATCTTGAAGTGCGGGCCAGCGTCGACCTGAGTTACCGGGAGCTGCCAGCGGCGACCCGGCGAGCGTTCCGTCTGCTGTCCGTGCTGGAGACGGAGGATGTAGGGCCGCTGGCTGCGGCCGCCCTTCTTGATCAGAATGTGCGGCAGGCTTCCGAGCTGCTTGAGGAGCTGGCGGCTGGGCAGCTTCTCGAACGTCGTGCCAGTAATGGAAGCGAGTCTCGGTATCGTTTTCATGATCTGTTGTTGTTGTTTGCGCGTGAGCGCCTTGCGCAGGAGGACAGCCCCGCCGACCGCTCCGCCGCGCTCGAACGGGTCCTGGAGATGTATCTGGCCTGCGCGGAGGAGGCCGCCAAGCGGCTGCACATCGGTATTCCGATCGTCCCACGCCAGTCTGTGCCGCGGTGGCAACCGGCCGAGGACGGAATGATCGAATCCGTTACGGGGCGTCCGATCCAGTGGTTCGACCGCGAGAGCAAGAGCCTGGTCGCTCTCGTCGAACAGGCTGAGGCTGAAGGCTTCGATGAGATGACGTGGCTGCTCAGCGCCGCGCTCGTCGACTTCTTCGAGATCGGCTCGCACTGGTCGTTCTGGCACCGGACCCATGAGGCGGCTCTCGCGGCCACCCGGCGGCAGCGCAGCCAGGTGGCCGAGGCGAACGTGCGCCGCCATCTCGGGCTGCTGCGCCGGTTGCAGGGTGACCGCGCCGGCGCGCGAAGGTTGTTCGAGGCGAGCCTGGCGCTGTTTATCTCGACAGCCTGGCCGATCGGCGAGGCCGCGGCGCGCCGTAACCTGGGCGAACTGGACACAGAAGACGGCAGGATCGATGAGGCTATTGATCATCTTCGTATCGGCAGGAATCTTTTTCGTGACTTCGGTGTGACGTTCGGTGTGGCGCGGACGCTCCAAACCCTCGGTCGGGCCTATCTTGCCGCGGCTCGTCCCGCCGAGTCGTTGTCCTGCCTGGAGGCTGCGGTCGGTTACTGCGAGATGACAAGCAACCAGCTTGCGGTCGAGCGTGCCCGGATGGCCCTCGGCTCCGCCTTCCTGCGAACCGGGCGGGTGGACGACGCCATCGGGATGCTTGGTGCGGCGGAGCGTTTCTTTCAGGCGGAGGGGCATCTGCCGTTGCGGGCCGAGGCGCTGCTGTTGCTGGGTGACGCCCACAGCCGACGGGGTCGTGATCCCGAGGCGTTCGGCTGTTACGACGCCTGCCTGTCCATTTTCCAGGAACGTGGCGACATGCTGAACCAGGCGAGAACCCTTGCCCGCCGGGGCAGGCTGCATTACTGGCGGAAGGACGATCTACAGGCGCGGGCGTCGTGGAGCCAGGCACTGGCATTATTTAATGATCATGATGGTGCGGAGGAGTCCGAGGTCCGTAACTGGTTGATACGCGGCCCGGGTGATCGGCTTGAGCCGGCGACGGAACGTGTCCTCGACCATTTTGATCATGATGGGTTCATTCAGCGGGTTGCGGCGAGTGAGTATGTTGTGCGGATTCTCTCCACCTGGACAGAGCTCCTCGAGGACCGGCTGCGGGATTCCTTTCTCGGTGCGCTTCTGCGCGCCCTTGACCGGGGTGCGTTGGTTCAGATCATGTTGCTGGACCCCGACTCGCCCGCGGACGTCCAGCGCACCCGGGAGATCGGCATGTCGCACGATGTCTCTGGACTGGTCCAGGCGAATCTGCGGTGCCTTCGGAGCTTCGTCGACGGGCTGACCGGCTCGGACCGGGAACACATCGCGGTGCGGGTCTACCGGGCGGCGTCCACCGTCGCGTATTACCGGTCGGACGCCCGCGCGCTGGTCGCGACGCTTCCGATGAGCGACGCATCATCCCGGACCACGCAGTATGAGGTTCCGGTTGATTCGACGTTCGCGCAGTTCGTCGAGCAGCAGTTCACACAGCTGTGGACCGCCGGGAGCCGTCCGTTCGACCTGTGAGGCGGTCTGCGACCGGCACAGGAGACGCGGCGTCGCGGCGCTGGGGCACGCGCCCCAACCGGTTATCCGTCGATCTATCTGTCGATCCGGATCCACACCTGACCGTTATCGATCCGCAGGGGAAGCTGCTCCAGCCGCGCGCCCGGCGCGTTGAGACAGGCGCCGGACCGCGCGTCGTAACAGAAGCCGTGCCGGGGACAGGTGAGGGTGCCCGTGGCCGGGTCCAGCTGGGCCACGTTGATGGGGAGGCCTTGGTGGGCGCAGGTGTCGCGGTAGGCGATCAGCTGATCGTCCATACTTATGATCACTACATCGGCTTCGGCGCCGTCGGCTCGCTCGAGATGTAGCGCGGTGATCTGTTGGCGGGAGAGCTCCATGGTCGTACCGACCGTGACCCAGCCGCCGTCGCGGGTGCGGACGGGACCCAGCGGGATGAGCGTCGGGGGCGGTTCACCCGCGAGCATCACCACCCGCGCGATGGATGCGACCCCGCCGACCAGAGCGTCCTTGACTACTTCACGCAGCGTGACTCCGGTCAGGGCGCGGCTGTTGCAGGTACCGTTCACCCGCAGGAAGGCTGTATCCCCGTCGATCCGGATCAGTTCGACATCCCCGCCGTGGGCACGCAGATAGGGCCGTACCTTGTCGAGCGCGTGCAGCGATTCGGTCACCGGCGTGGGCTGGATGACGTGGTGCATCGAGAAGAGCAGATGCACCAGAGGATCATCCGCGAGTTCGAACAGGAGCTCGCGGCCGCGGGGGTCGGCGCGCAGTTTCCGGACGATGGCGTTGATCCCGCTGCCATGGAGGGCTTCGACGGCGTGGCGGAGCTGCTCGGCTTGTTGCCGCGCGGTGGGTTCCAGGTTCTGGACGGCGGTCGCCGCCTCATCCAGGGCCTCCGACAGCGCGTCGAAGCTGGGTTCGTTCCGCTGCGGCCCGATCGGCCGAGTGCTGCTCATCGTTGGACTCCTAGGTCCTCTGGGGCAGCCGGCCGCATGAAAAGAATTGTGATCGCGTACTCTTTGACCGGCTGGTTCCCCCTCGGCCGGGTCTGGACAAGACCGTGGGTACCTTCTCACGATCCCATAAGGTTGACGGGTCACCGCCGAAATCGGTCGGGCATATGACGGCTGTCACCTGCCGGCCGCCGAGCCGGCCGTCATGCTGGTCACATCGGTCAGTTTCTGGACATTTCATCCCGTAGGTGGCCGGCGGCTCGTTTGCTGGCGTGGTGAACAATTCCGCCGAAGCATGCCGGGCGTGGCGGCCGGCCACCGAGGGGGAAATCACCCCATTGCCGGCCAATATCGGGTGTACCCGAGCCAGTCGCGGCCGCAGTCGTCACGAAAGGCGGTCAAGAGGTTACCCTGTGCTTGAACCGTCCCTCTTGCCGGCCATTGTCGGGGCGAACAGGCTGCATTCCGGGTCGCGCCAGCCCGGTCGGCACCAGCCTGGAGCAGCGTATTGATTAATATTTTTCCGGTCGGACGCAACGGATTCCCGCATGGCCGGTGACCCGTTGATCGAAAACGCCCGTATTCCGTACATTACCCGCTTTGGCCGGCGGCAGTCACTGGGCGCGGCGACCGTTATTTAAATTCTTCCTGGCAGTAGGCAAATCTTTTTGAAAGGTGGCAAGTATGGCTCGCGACGCAGCGCCCGTCGACGCTACCGCGCCGGCTCCCGACGGCTTCGCGCCATGGGTGCCTCGGCCGCGGGTGCCGACGGACGAACCCGCACGACACCGCTGGGACACGTTGGCGGGCGGCCCGGTCGGCGGGCGCCTGGGACCGGTGGCCGGTGCGCTGGTCATTGTGCTGGGCGGGATCTACCTGATCTGGCGCCTGGGCACGCTCGACGGTACGGGCGCGTTCGGTCGCCTCTTCTACGGCGCTGAGTTGATCAGCTACATAACTGTCGCCTGGACGGCAGTGATGATCGGCCGGATGCGCCCGGACAGGGTACGCCACGCCGGGACGCCGGTGGGAACGCTTGATGTGTTCGTGACGGTGTGCGGTGAGCCGGCGTCGATGGTCGAGCGGACGCTGCGTTTCGCCCTGGCGATCGACTACCCGCACCAGACCTACGTTCTCAATGACGGCCGCATCGCCGGCCGGAAGAACTGGCGGGAAATCGACGCGCTCGCCGCACGTCTCGGCATACCGTGCTTCACCCGCGTCGACGGGACCCCGGGAAAGGCCGGTAATCTCAACCACGCGCTGGCCCGCACCAATGGCGACGCGGTTCTGACCCTTGATGCCGATCACCTGGTGGTGCCGGACGTGGGGGAGCGGATAGTCGGTTATCTGCGCGACGCGGCAGTCGGTTTCGTCTGTACTGCCCAGTGTTTTGACACGGGTCGCGCGGATGTCCTGAACAACGCTGATCCCATGCTCTTCCGTTCCATCCAGCCGGCGAAGGACCGTGACAACAGCGCGTTCTCCTGCGGCAACGGGACCCTGTACCGCCGGTCGGCTCTCGAGTCGGCTGGCGGATTCAGCGAATGGAATCTGGTCGAAGATGTGCAGACATCCTACGAACTGCACGCGCGTGGTTGGTCCAGCGTCTACCATGCCCGGCCGATTTCGATCGGGACAGCGCCGGCGACCGCCGCCGTCTACGCCAAGCAGCGTCTGCGATGGGCGATGGACCATATGCGCCTGCTACTTTTCGACAACCCGTTGCGCAAACCAGGCCTGCGGGGCTGGCAGCGGGCGCACTACCTGCACACCAGCCTCAGCCCGCTCCTGACCACAGTCCAGATGGTTTTTCTGGTGGGCCCACCGATGTCTGTGATCTTCCGGATGCGGCTGGTGTCCGGTGCCGCTGAAGAGGCCTACCTGTTCTTCGGCCTGCCCTACCTGCTTAGTTCGATGCTCTTCATTGTCGCCTATGCGGGGGGCAGGCCCGCGGCCCGAACGGTCGCGAGTTCACTGTTCATTGCCCCGCTGTATCTGATCGCGTTCCTGTGGGTTGCGTTCGGTTACCGGCCGCGTTCCTCCGGTACGACCGAGAAAGTGTTCCAGCCGACGATGTCCGTGCTGGTCCTGCCGCAGATTACTTTCGCGCTCACGCTGGTCGCATCGATCATCATCTATGCCTTCGACACGCGCCCCGGTCGTCCGGTGTTCGCGTTGGTGTGGGCTGGGATCATGTTGATGATGCTGGCTGGTCCGCTGTCCGCGGTCAGTGAGCGACGTGCGGCGGTTGAGCGCTGGCAGGTACCGATACGTGGCACGATCATTCTTGCTGTCGCCCTGCTGTCGGCGTTGACGTTCGCCAACTGATCGGGCTGGACCGAATCATCCGCTGGCGTCCTGGGCCTGGTCCGGGCTGGTCCGGACCAGCCCGGACGGAGGGCGGCTGTTGTTGTGAGAACTCGCTGTTGTGAAAACTCGCGAAAGCTTACAAAAGCTCGCAGACGAGCCCGAGTTCCTGCTGGACCGCCGTGCTGAGACTGTCGCAGCCGACGCCGGCCGTACCGAGCTCGACGACGGCCCAGTGGCTGCCCGAATGCCGTAGCAGGGCGGTCGCTGGGTCGGTCTCACCACTGGCTGGCACGACATGGGCAACCGCGACGGTCGGGTCGATCCTGGATACGCGGACGTCGACCACCTGGATGCCGTCCGGGGGAACCTCACCGAGCAACGGGCTCGTCCGTACCGCCCGCGTGATCTGCTCATCAGTGGATGGAGCAGCGCTCCCGACCGGCGCCGTGGCGGCCGATTTGTCTCTTATATCCGTTACATCGGTGGCTGGCACTGTGGCTGGCACTGTGGCTGGAGTGGCCTGGATGTTGGATGGCACCGTAGGTGGCGCCGAGGAGGATGCCGTCAGTGCGTCGGCGGGCATGACAATCACAGCCGCGAGCGCGGTCGCGGCGAAGAGCAGCTGAGAAACTGGCGGGCGGGTCATCCGTGCTGCCCGAGCGGCGGGCCGGATGCGTGACATGCGGTGTGTGCCGTTCCGTGTGTATCTGGTGTTCCGTCGGCGTGTGATGTTCGGTGCGCGCTGGGCTGTCGGACCCCTCCGTTGTCGAGCCATGGAACAGCTCTACCCGTCCTGACGCACGTAACCCATGTAACACATCTGACACCAGGCTGTCGGCTGACCGTAAAGAGGGGGTGATCAGTGGAAGAGTCCCTGTATGCCGGGCTCGGGCCGCCGCTATGGACAACATCACCGTCGAGATGTCAATCACGAGACACCGCTGGACCGACGATTGATCCGCTGTGGTCATGCGCCCATGTTCCAGCTGTTGATCTCAAAAATCTCGAAAGATCGTGCGAAGGAGCCGGCGTCAGCCGAGGAACAGGTATGTGCCGCGAAACAGGCACAGGACGGTGAACACGCCAAAGCCGGCTATCCAGATTATGGCGGGGATGCCAGTGATCTCGGCCATCGCGTCCGCGTCCGAGGACCATGCTCCTTTCCGGTGCGCTCGGTGCAGGTCGAGCACGGACCGTGGCCCGGCCAGCAACAGGAACCAGGTGAGGAAACACGCGAGCGCACTTTGCGTGCCCACCGAGGCCGAATGCAGTACCAGAATGACCACGGTGCCGGTACCGGCGACGATCATTTTTCCGAAGCCGTTTCGGGTGACGAGGAAAAGCGCCGCCAGCGCCAGGAGGGCAAGGAGCAGCGTCGCGGTGATGTGACCGGCATTCAGCAGGGCCGCCGCTCCCAGCCCGAGCCCGGATGATGCGGTGTAACCGGCTGCCAGCATGAGGAATTCGGCGAACCGGTTGCGCCGCCCATATGTGCTTGTGAGGCCTGACGTGTCCGAGAACAGCCATACCCC
>NZ_CAKJTR010000031.1:32802-38460 GCF_917627355.1 Protofrankia sp. Cj3
AAGGACCCAGCGTCCGAGGAGGTAGGCGACGAGCGCATGGCCGCCCTCGTGCGCGATCGTGTCGAGGTGGCCGCTGCCGTGCCAGGTCCATGTGGGCACGACCGCCGCGAGGGCGGCCAGGCCGGTGAGCGCGATAATCCATAACGGCGTGCCAACCCTGTCCGCGACGATCATCGTCAGGCCCATGCTGCTACTACCGTTGTTCATGGCACCCCCGGCACGACACGATTCGCATTGGCTCATCAATATTGGCGCTGCTGATGTGCTAATCACATAATTTTTTCGCCGGATGGACAACTGAATATTTTTTCGCGCGGCGGGAGGCCGCGGGCGAGCTGGTCAGCCGCTGTCGCGCCGGCTGGCGAGATCACTGATCCTTCGAGGTTTGTGCGCGGCGGGCCGTTGTGCTCCGGCGCTGGGGCCGTGCTCCAGCGGGGGTGCCGCGATCCAACAGGACATTCCAAGGTTTCCGAAAGCTTCCCCTCAGGCGTGACCGCCACGGTATGCACATGACACACGTGTGGTTGAGCCCGAGTCTGCCCGCCGACCCAGGGGCGATGGCCGGCGCGCTCGGACCCGGCTACGAGGTTCTGCCACCGTCGGCTGAGCCACCATTCGGGGACGACCAGCCTGGGGACAACCGGCTTGGGGAGCAACCGTCAACCGGTGTGGCCGACGACGGCCTGAGCGAGCCGCGGCCGCAACGGCTGGTCCAGCCGATCATTGTTGCCACGATCTATGAGCGGGAGCTGCTGGCGGCTCTTGTGGCCCGTCCCGGCGACGCCCGCCTGGTGCTGGTCACGCCCCCGGGCGTTGATGTCCCGCCGGATCTGGGTGCTCAGGTACGGCCGCAGATGGTCGGCTCGGCCTCGTCGGTTGCCGATGTGGTCGCGCTGATCCGCGCCGTTCCCGCGGACACATCCATGGATGTGCTCGGGCCGGCGGGGGCTGACGCGCCCTGGTGGGCCGGCGCGGGCCGGCCCGAGATCCACTCGGCGGCCGGGCCGGCGGGTCTGCCGACGGCGGCGCAGCCCGCGGCGGGAGGTGGTCGGCGGTTCGGTCGGCGCGGTGGCCTGATCGCCGCGGGCGCCATACTCGCGGTCGTACTGGGTACCAGCGCCGCTGTCATGGCCGCGGCTGGTGGGGGAAACAGCGGCAGCCAGACCGTGGACGCCGCCAGTCCCGGCGGGCTTCCCAGCTACGGGCCGGGCCGTGGCCGCTTTCCCGGCGGTGGTGGGTTCGGCGAAGGCGGGATGCCAGGCGACAGGTTCCTGGGCGGGGATCGGTTCCAGGATGGCGACGGCCCGGCGATCGATCTGGAGAAGTTCCAGGCGTGTCTGAAGGACAAGGGCATCACCCTCGACGGTGGCAACGGGCAGCCTCGTCCGGATATGAGGGATTCGAAGGTCCGTGCGGCCTTCCGCCAGTGCATGGTGGACGCCGGGAGAGCAGCCGCGCCAGCCGGCGCTCCCGGTGACGACCAGCCCGGCGACATGGGCGGTCCGGCTGGCGCTGCTTCGGGCACGAGTCCGGCCAAGCCCACGACCTTTGTCGCGTCGGCGGCGACACTCACGTGAGGAAGGCGCCACCGCCGTCGTTACCGCCGCCAGCAGGTGAGCGGATCAGCAGGTGAGCGGATCAGTGGATCAGCGGCAAGGGGAGCACACGATGAGCACGAATGCCGGTGACCTCGACTGGGGGTCGGTCAGACCCGACGTCGACATCCCGGCACGGCGTCGGGAGCCATCACCTGAGGCTCTGGGCGGTAACGTTCACGCGGCGCCGAGCGCCCCCCCGATCCGGCTGCCCCGGCTGTTGCGGGGGCGCGCCGCGGACCCGTGGTGGATACGTCCGGCCCTGCTTGTTCTGCTGGCCGCCACCGCCGCAATCTACCTGTGGGGGCTCGGCGCGTCTGGTAACGCCAACAGCTTCTACGCCGCCGCGGTCCAGGCCGGTACGCGGAGCTGGAAGGCGATGTTCTTCGGCTCGTTCGACTCGTCGAACTTCATCACTGTGGACAAACCACCAGCGTCACTGTGGGTGATGGCTTTGTCCGGAAGGATTTTCGGCTTCAGCGGCTGGAGCATGCTTCTACCGGACGCGCTGGAGGGCGTGGCATCCGTGGGCATCCTCTATCTCACGATCCGCCGCTGGATCGGTCCTCGCGCGGGTCTCGTTGCCGGTGCCGTGCTGGCCCTGACGCCGGTGGCCGTCCTGATGTTCCGATTCAACAACCCGGATGCGCTGCTCACGCTGCTGCTTGTTGTAGTGGCCTACTGCGTGGTGCGTGCGACCGAGACCGGGAGCTACCGCTGGATCGCGCTGACCGGTACCGCGGTCGGCTTCGCTTTCCTGACGAAGATGATGCAGGCGTTCCTGCCGGTGCCGGCGTTCGGGCTTGTCTACCTGGTGGCCGCCCCGACCTCGATCGGCCGGCGGCTGGTGGGGCTCCTGGTCGGCGTCGGCGGTGTGCTTGTCTCCACGGGTTGGTTCGTGGCGGCCGTGGAACTGTGGCCGAAAGATTCCCGGCCCTACATCGGCGGTTCGACCAACAACAGCTTTCTTGAGCTGACCTTCGGCTACAACGGTCTTGGACGGATCTTCGGCAATGGGGGCGGGGGCGCTCGGGGCGGGGGTGGTGGGCAGCTGCCGGCCGGTATCGCCCAGTACCTGCGGGGGATGCCCGGCGGCGCTGGTGCCGGCGGTGCTGGCCGTGGCGGTGCTGGCCGTGGCGGTCCCGGGGGGATGTTCGGTGGCCCGACCGGCTGGAACCGGATGTTCGACAGCCAGTTCGGTACCCAGATCTCGTGGCTGCTGCCGGCTGCGCTGATCGTCCTGGTGGGCGGGCTGTGGGTCACCCGCCGGGCGGCCCGCACGGACCGCATCCGTGCCGGTCTTCTGTTGTGGGGCGGGTGGACGCTCGTCACCGGCATCGTATTCAGCTATATGAGCGGAATCATCCACCCGTACTACACGATCGCGCTGGCGCCGGGGATCGCCGGCCTTGTCGTTTTCGGCGGTACCGCGCTGTGGCGTGCGCGGGCCTCCCGGGTTTCCCGGACGCTGATGGCGGCGGCTGTCGCGGCCACCGGCGCGTGGTCGTTCATTTTGCTCGACCGCAGCCCTGAGTGGTACCCCGCGCTGCGGTTCGTCGTTGTTGCCGCCGCGGTTCTCGGCGCGCTCGCGTTGCTGGTCGGCCGGCGGCTGTTCGCCGCCGCCGGGGCGGGTGCGGCCGTGGCAGTGGTGATCGCGCTGGGCGCGCCATCGGCTGCCTACGCCCTCGACACCGCCGCAACGCCCCACATGGGCGCGATTCCAACCGCGGGGCCGGCCACTGCCGGCGGTGGTGGGTTTCCCAGTGGTGGGTTTCCCGGTGCGGCGGGCGGCCGGTTCCCCAGCGGGAGCTTTCCTGGCCTCGGGGCCGGTGGCGGCGGTCGTGGTGGGCCCGGGGCCGATCAGGCTGCCAACGCCGAGCTCGTCCAGCTGCTCAGGAACGGCCAGCGAGGCTACCGCTGGGCCGCGGCGGCGTCGGGATCCCAGATGGCCGGCTCGCTCGAGCTCGCCAGCGGTACCGCGATCATGTCGATGGGCGGGTTCAGCGGCGGTGACCCGGCACCGACGCTCGCCGAGTTCAAGCGGTATGTCGCTCATCACAACATCCATTACTACATCGCGGGTGGTGGTTTCGGTGGTTTCGGTGGCCGCGAAAACAACGAGATCACCTCCTGGGTGGACAGCGCCTTCACCGCCAGGACTGTTGGTGGGCAGACGGTCTATGACCTGGCACAGCCGAGAGCCTGACCTGATCCGGCTGCCTTCCGGCACACGTCCACGTTCGAGAGCATGCCGCCTGTTGGGGACTCTGCCACCGCAAGAGGCCTGGGATGAGTGACGATGGGGCTGTGAGCGGGCTGGCTGTGAGCGGGTCAGCCATAGGCGGTTGAAGTGGGGGGTTATGAGCGGGCGGGCAGCAGCAGGGCGGCGGGCATGACGCGGCCAGGCCGAGCGGGGAAGGGGGCTACGGCGGAGCCACTGGAGCCGCTGCATGCGGACGACCCGCTATCGGTCGGCAGGTACATGCTGGACAGCCGTCTCGCCGTCGGCGGCATGGGCACGGTCTATCTCGGCCGGGACACGCTGGGCCGACAGGTCGCGGTCAAGGTGATCCGGCCGGACCTCGCCGCCGATCGCGACTTCCGGGAGCGGTTCCGACACGAGGTCGCCGCGGCCCGACGGGTCTCGCCGTTCTGTACGGCCTCGGTGCTCGACGCCGACCCGGACGCCTACCCGCCGTATCTCGTCACCGAGTACATCGATGGCAGGCGGCTGGACTGGGTGGTGACGGAGGACGGTCCGCTGCCCGCCTCGACTCTGACCGGTACCGCGATCGGGGTGGCGACGGCACTGACGGCCATCCATCGCGCGGGGATCGTCCACCGTGACCTCAAGCCCGCCAATGTGATCATGTCGTTGTCCGGGCCGAGGGTCATCGACTTTGGGATAGCCAAGCTCGCCGCTACCACCCGTCATGCTCTCGATCGTGGACTGATCTTCGGGACCTACGGCTGGATGGCGCCCGAACAAATCCTCGACGATCCGGTCGGCCCGGCCGCGGACATCTTCACCTGGGGGCTTCTGGTCGGCTACGCGGGAACGGGCCGACACCCGTTCGCGGAACCGGGAGCCTTCGGGCCGGCCGCTGACGCCAGCCTGGGGCAGCGGATCGTGGAGGAGGCACCGGACCTGACCGGTCTCGCCCGACCGCTACGGGGGCTGGTCGAGACCGCGTTGACCAAAGATCCCAGGGCTCGGCCAGCCGCACGTGATCTGCTCATGCGTCTGGTCGAGGGCAACGCGGACGTCAGCGCCGCCACGCCGATCGATCAGATACTCGGGCGGACACAGCGGATGGCCGCTGTCGCGCCACCGACCCGCCGCGGTTCGCCGACGTTCGCGACCGGCCAGCTATCGGGACAACCAGCGCGGTTCGGGCAGCCAGCGCGGTTCGCCGAGCCCGCCGACGAGGCACCGCCCCCCTGGTATCCGCCGGCCGCGCCGTCGCGGCCACGCCGTCGCTGGTGGCTGCTGGCCCTGGCCGCCGTGCTCCTGCTGCTGCTCGGTTGGGTGGCCCTGCGAGGCCTCGGCGGTAACGACACAGGCGCATCGCCCGCCGTTGCCAGCTCCGCGCCCGCGGCTTCGGCCGCCCCGTCCCCTTCTCCCGTCCCGTCCGGGGCAGCCGGGGCCGGTGTCCCGGTCCACGATGGGCAGCTTGAGTTCACCGTGACACATGTGCAGTGCGGCCTCGATCAATTGAAGATCGGATTGATCACCAGGCATCCGGACGGCCAGTACTGCCTGGTCGCCCTCACCGCGCACAACATCGGCGGTTCGACCCGGAATCTGTCGGTGGCCCCGCAGCGGCTTGTCGACAGCGCTGGCTCAGACCACGATTCCAGCCAGCTCCTGTCGCGGATGGTTTTTTCAGAAGATATCTGGGGGAACATCTCCGCGGGCGAGACGGCGAGCGGCACCCTCGTCTTCGACATCCCCCAGGACGTCACCGCTGATCATCTGGAGTTGCACGACGGCCCGTTCAGCGGCGGGGTCACCGTCCCACTCCGATAAGAGCGTCCCTATTGCCGGGCGCTCTAAACGGCT
>NZ_CAKJTR010000032.1:0-20480 GCF_917627355.1 Protofrankia sp. Cj3
AGGGGCTGCCGACCGCTGTCGGTGACGAAGGCGGTTTCGCCCCGAACCTGCCCACCAACCGGGCCGCGCTCGACCTGCTTGTGGCGGCCATCGACAAGGCGGGATTCCGGCCGGGGGAGGACATCGCCCTTGCCTTGGACGTGGCCTCGACCGAGTTCTTCGCCGACGGCTCCTACCAGTTCGAGGGAGCGACGCGCACCGCCGAGGAGCTCAGCGACTACTACGCCGAACTGGTCGCGGCCTACCCGATCGTGTCGATCGAGGATCCACTCGCTGAGGACGACTGGAGCGGCTGGGTGCGGCTCACAGCCCGGCTCGGCGACGTGGTACAGCTCGTCGGTGACGACTTGTTCGTCACCAATCCGCAGCGGCTTGCGCGGGGTATCGCGGACAAAGCCGGGAACGCGTTGCTGGTCAAGGTCAACCAGATCGGCACTCTCACCGAGACGCTGGACGCGGTCTCGCTTGCGCATCGCAACGGCTACCGCTGCATGATCTCGCACCGTTCCGGTGAGACCGAGGACACGACCATCGCGGATCTCGCGGTGGCCGTCGACGCCGGGCAGATCAAGACGGGCGCCCCGGCGCGCAGCGAGCGGGTCGCCAAGTACAACCAGCTGCTGCGCATCGAGGAGGGGCTCGACGACGCCGCCCGCTATGGCGGTGCCGCCGCCTTCCCGCGCTGGTCGTCGACCGCACGCTGATGCCAGAAGCGCGCCGTAGCGCCTTGACCACCCGTATGACCCTGCTGGTGGTGGTGATCTGCGTGCTCATACTGACCCTCGCCTATCCGTTGCGGCTGTATCTCCAGCAGCAGAGCCAGCTCAACGAACTGGCCGCGCAAAACGCTGAGCAGCGCAAACGGGTGGAGGCTCTGAAGACCGCGGTGGCTGGTTACGATGATCCTGAATGGACTCGGGATGAGGCCCGGATGAGGCTGCACTTCACGCAGCCGGGGGAGAAGGTCTATCTGGCACCGGCTGCGATATCCCCGTCGGCGGCGCCGTCCGCGGGCGCCGCCGCCGCGGGGCAGCCCGCGACGGGTGCGCGGACCGGCCTTGGCCAGCCGGATTCCCGCCAGCCGACGCAGACCTCCCTGGCTGCGTCACGATGAGTGACGATCTCGTCGGCCCCGAGGATTGCGCGGTTGTGGCGTGTCAGCTCGGCCGGCCGCCCCGGGCGATGCACCGGGTTGCCCATCGTTGCTCCTGCGGCCTGCCCGACGTGGTCGAGACCTGGCCGAGATTGGACGACGGCACGCCGTTCCCGACGCTGTACTACCTGACCTGCCCGCGAGCGGCGTCGGCGATCGGGCGGCTGGAGGCGTCCGGGCTGATGCGGGAGATGACCGAGCGGCTCGCCGCCGACCGTGCCCGCGGCGGGGATCTTGCCTGTCGCTACGACGACGCGCACCGGGACTACCTGGCCCGCCGGGCCGCCCTTGCCGAACTGCCCGGCATGGTGAGTGCCGGTGGCATGCCGACCAGGGTGAAATGCCTGCACGTACTGGTCGCGCATAGTCTGGCGGCTGGTTCGGGAATCAACCCGTTCGGGGACGAGGCGCTGGAACTGCTGGCGGACTGGGGCGCCCGCGGCCCATGCGTCGCTGTCGGCACCAGCCCCACCACCGAACGAGAGGTCTGATCGACATGACCCGCGTGGCCGCGGTTGACTGCGGTACCAATTCGATCCGGCTGCTGGTCGCGGAGGCGGTCAGCGATGCGGGCACCATGCCCGCGGCAGCCGGTCAGCCGGCGGATGGTCACCTGGCAGCCGGGCAGCCCTTGGTGGGGCGGACCGCTCCGCTCCTGCGCGATCTGACCCGCCGGATGGAGATCGTTCGGCTGGGAGCCGGGGTCGACCGGACCGGTGAATTGGCGCCCGACGCGCTGGAACGGACGTTCACGGCGTTACGTGACTATGCCAAGGAGATCGACAGACTGGGCGCTGTCAAGGTCCGGATGGTGGCCACCAGTGCGACCCGGGACGCCCGCAACCAGGATGTGCTGGTGGCCGGCGTGCGTTCGATTCTCGGCGTCGACCCTGAGGTGATCACCGGCGAGGAGGAGGCCGCGCTGTCCTACGCCGGTGCCACTCGGGAGCTGCGTGGGTACCCCGAGCCGTTCCTGGTGGCCGACATCGGTGGTGGCTCGACGGAGCTGGTCTTGGGCGACGCCGAAAACGTGCATGCGGCGAGGTCGGTGAACGTCGGGTGCGTCCGGCTGGCCGAGCGGCACCTGCACGACGATCCGCCCACAGCCGCGCAACTTGCCTCCGTGGCAGCCGACGCCCACGCCGCATTCGACCTGGCTGAGCGGACCGTGCCGATCCGTTCGGCCGCGACGCTCGTCGGGGTGGCCGGAACAGTCACGACGGTGGCCGCTCTTGCCGCCGATCTGCCCGGTTACGACCCGGGCCGCATCCACCTGTCGGCGACCGCGGCCGCGGACGTTGCCGCTGTGGCCGGCCGGCTCGCGGCGATGTCGCACGCGCAGCGGGCCGCGCTCCCGGTGATGCATCCCGGCCGGGTTGACGTGATCGTCGCGGGGGCGTTGGTGCTGCGCACGCTGATCGAGCGGGTCGGCGCCGCCGAGGTGATCGCCAGTGAGCATGACATCCTCGACGGCATCGCCTTCTCGCTGCTTGGCTGAGCACCTCTACGGTTGTCAGCGTGGACGGGATCCGTGCTGACAGGAGCGATGTTCATGCGGTCGATGATCGCCGGCCGGTGCTGCCCGGTTCGGGCTGGCCGGATGATCCCGCGTCGGATGCGACCGCGGTGGCGGTCACCGCGGCCGATGTCGAACGGCTGGCCGCCAGCGCGGGTGACACGGCCGAGCTGGACGCCCGTATGTCGGTGTGCCGAGCCTGCCCCCGCCTGGTCGGCTGGCGCGAGGAGGTCGCGCGGGAACGGCGGGCCGCCTTCGCCCATGAGCGTTACTGGGGCCGGCCGGTGCCCTCATTCGGTCCGGCCGACGCCCGGGTGCTCATCGTGGGGCTGGCACCGGCGGCGCACGGCGGCAACCGTACCGGACGGACATTCACCGGAGACCGCAGCGGCGACTGGTTGTTCGCATCCCTGCACCGGGCCGGGCTGGCGCGGCTGCCAACGTCGATATCGGCCGGTGACGGTCAGCGTCTTGTCGCCACCCGTATCGCGGCCGCGGTCCGCTGCGCGCCACCGGCGAACAAGCCGACCACAGCCGAGCGGGACACCTGCCGCTCCTGGCTCGTCCAGGAGCTCGCGTTATTGCGACCCACCCTGCGCGTGCTCGTGGTGCTGGGCGGCTTCGCGTGGACGGCGCTGTGGCCGGCGCTGGCGCGGGCAGGCTACTCCGTACCGTCGCCCCGGCCGGTGTTCGGACACGCCAGCCGTGTCGTTCTCGAGGCCGCGCATGAGGAGGGGCTGGTTGTCCTCGGTTGCTACCACCCGAGCCAGCAGAACACGTTCACCGGACGGGTCACGGCGGGGATGCTCGACGCGGTGCTCGGCAAAGCGGCGGCTACGGCCGGCATGGGACCGGCGGCTGATGATAAGAGCGCCCGGCAATAGGGGCGTGGGTCAAAGAGCGGGGCTGGGGTGCGTGCATCGCGAGGCGGCGCGGGGAGCCACCGGAGATGTTGGTGGCGACCGGCGAGCCGGGGCACCCGCGCATCGCGCGCCGATGGATGGGGAGTGATAACGCGAGGCGCGTGCCCCCGCCCCGCGACGCCGTGTCCCTATTGCCGGGCCCTCTAACTGAACCACGATCGTCGTAAGTATCACTATGTTGATCTCTGCGTGTTGCATGTCACTCTGCTGCCTGCCGTACCGATCGTGTATCAGGAGGCATAGCACCGTGGCGACGGGTACCTTTTTTGTATGAGCTTTGGACATCCTCCGCACATCCTTGTTGTGGGCGGCGGTTACGTCGGTATGTACACGGCTTTGCGTCTTCAGCGGCGGCTTCGTCAGGGCGAGGCGACTGTGACGGTGGTCGAACCCAACTCGTACATGACATATCAGCCTTTTTTGCCGGAGGCGGCGGCGGGCAACCTCGAACCGCGTCATGTCGTTGTACCACTACGTAGCGTGCTGAATGGCTGCAGGGTTGTCAGTGGCAGTGTGACTGGCCTCAACCACGCCCAGCGACGGGCGTACATCGCGCCGAACCAGGGCACACCCTACGAACTTCACTATGACGTCCTCGTCGGCTGTCCCGGGTCTGTCGCGCGGACGCTGCCGATTCCCGGTCTCGCGGAGCTGGGCATCGGTTTCAAGAGTGTGGCCGAGGCGATCCACATCCGAAACAAGGTCATCGAGCGGATGGACTCCGCCGCGTCCAGCAATGACCCCCAGCTAAGGCGCCGAGCGCTTACATTTGTGTTCATCGGCGGTGGGTTCGCGGGTATTGAGGCGATCGCCGAGCTTGAGGACATGGCGCGCGACGCCTGTAAATTCTATCCCGAGCTGTCGCCGTCGGATATGCGTTGGGTCATGGTCGAGGCGAGTGGCCGGGTCCTGCCCGAGGTTTCGCCGGCGATGGGTCTGTACACGCTGAAGCAGCTCGAGCACCGCGGTATTGAAATGAAAATCAACACCCGGGTGAAAAGTCTTGTCGATGGACACGTCGTGCTTGACAGCGGCGAGGAGTTCGACGCCGAGACCATTATCTGGACGGCCGGGGTCAAGGCTCACCCGCTGCTTGCCAACACCGACCTGCCGCTGGACGAGCGAGGCCGCATCAAGGCGACGGCGTTCCTTCAGGTGGATGGCGTTGAGCAGGCCTGGACCGCGGGCGACTGCGCCGCGGTCCCTGACCTCACCAGGGGCGAGGGGGCGACCACCAGCCCGTCGGCGCAACACGCGGTTCGTCAGGCTCGGCTCCTGGCAAACAACATTCTCGCCGATCTCCGGGGCGAACCGATCGCGCCGTACGAGCATCGCTACGCCGGCAGCGTCGCGTCGCTGGGCCTGCACAAGGGTGTCGCGGACGTGTACGGGATGAAACTGCGTGGCTGGCCCGCGTGGTTGATGCACCGCACCTACCACCTCAGCCGAGTGCCGACCTTCAACCGCAAGGCACGGGTGCTCGCCGACTGGACGCTCGCGCTGTTCTTCCGACGGGAGATCGTTTCGCTGGGAGCCTTCGCCGATCCCCGAGCGGGGTTCCGCGAGGCCGCGAGCCCGTCCGCCGCGCCGGCGGCACAGGTGTCCACGGCGTCGGCCCCGGTCCTTTCCTCGAAGAGCGCCGGGCACGGCGAGCCGAATGCTTCCGTGACGGGTGGCCGCAAGCCCGCCGCCACCCGGACGGTGGGGCCGGCCAAGCCGTCCGGAGAAACGTCGGTGGCGTGACCTGCCGACCAGGTCCGCCATTGCGCCTGCACGATGGAAGATTAGTACCAAATGCCCGCTGTAGACGACTACAGCGGGCATTTTCGTGAGCGGATTTTAGGTTAAAAAGTCACTTTAAGTAACGATCAGATGTGGCTGGTGGGCGGATACCGGGATAGTGCTGGTATTGGCCACGGGGCCGGGACGGTTGTGTGATCAACGGAGATCGCGGCCGGGCTTCAGTCGCTGCCCGAGGCTCTCCGGGGGCGATCGTGGGCGTGGTTGCGCGCCCTTCGCTTTTCGCGGCACGCGACTTCACCAGCCGGCGATCTCCATGGCCGCGGGTATCGCTGTGATCCGCCGTAGCCTCGCCCTTCGGGCTGACCGGCTCCGTCGTGATCCGGAATTCCGGACGCCTTCCAGCTGGGGGGCGTGCGATAGCGTGACGATCATCAAACTTTACGTAGGTAAACTGGTTGTGATCGTTACGATGTGTCGTGGGGCGGGATGGTTCAGTCACTCCGTACATTTTCTCCATGTTGTCTCTTTCACAAATCCTACGTAGCGTGGTAGAAACATCTCCGATGTAGTCCAGCCGGTGTATCCCAACAGGCAGAGGAGGCTGTCCTAAAAACAGCTCGAGTGTCGGTTCGACTCCGACCACCGGCACATTCGCGTGCTCTCGGCACCTGGTTGTCGGGATGGCGGCTGGATCATCCCGGCTGGCATCCCGACAGTCCGATATACCATCAGGCTATTCAGCTGAATACCCAGCGGTCCGCTGGCGTGACGCGCTCATGTCCCCGGTTTCGGGTTTGCGGCCTCGCAGCCCCGCGGTCTCGCGGGGGAGGCCTGATATTCGCTTCCCCGTAACCGCGTAACCGCGCGGGACCGGGGGAGGAACGCGGCGGCCGCACGGAACGTTCTACTCTTGCCTCGGACAGGTCTGTCGACCAGGTTGGCCCGCGTGTGCCGTGGTCGGCTGATCTCGATGGCACTTACGATCTATGCGCCCGGCTGGCTGCGGGTGGTGGAAGGAGTCGTGTCCTGATGGCAGAGATGCGTTCGTCAAACCCGGTGTTCAGCCGGGGCGGGTTCACCGGTCGGCACCCGCAGCCGGCGCCCGTGCCCGTGCCCGTGCCCGAGTACGGTGCCGGTGGGCATCCGCTGCCAGGAGCGGGAGCCCCCCTGACGCCGACGCCGGAGCAACTCGCTGGGCTGTACCGGGCACCGAGCGGGCTGACCGTTGACGACGTTGTCATACACACGCTGGGGCTGTTCGCTGTCACCGCCATCACCGGGGTGGCCGGTTGGGCCATCGCGCCGGCCGCCCCCATGGTCGGGTTCGTGGCGATGTTCGCCGCGCTTGCGCTCTCCTTCGTGATTTCATTCAGTCGGCGGCTCCGGCCTTCGTTGATCGTTGTTTTTGCGGCGCTTGAAGGTCTGTTCGTCGGCGCGGTGTCACGGTACTTCGAGGACGCCTACTCCGGTATCGTGCTCCAGGCGCTACTGGGAACCGGTCTCGTTTTTGTGGCGATGCTCGTGGCCTACCGTAGCGGCCGGCTCCGAGCGACGCCTCGAATGGCCCGGATTGTCTACGGGTCACTACTTGGCGTGATCTTGCTTGGCTTGAGTGACCTGGTGATCAGAGCTGTGTCCGGTAGCCATCTCCCGGTCATCAATGACGCCTCCCCGCTCGGCATCCTCTTCAGCGTGGCTGTGCTCGTGGTCGCGAGCCTCCAGTTCATCCTCGACTTCGACTACATCGAGCGGGCGATTGCCAGCGGTGCGCCCCGCGAGGAATCCTGGCGGGCCGCTTTCGGCCTGATTGTCGGCTTTGTCTGGGTGTACCTGGAGATGCTCCGTCTGCTGTCGAAACTCCGCGCTTAGCCGGAGTGGTCGGGACCGGCGCTGTCGATCTCAATGCTGATCACGCAGCGCTGGTCGCGGATCATGGCGGCGCGATAGTCGTCCCAGTCGGGATGTTCACCGGACAGTGAGCGATAGTAGTCGATGAGGCTCTCCATAGCCGCGGGCAGTGAGATGATCATCGCTCGGCCGCTCACCTGAACCCACGGTCCGTAGAAGGCGTCCGGGAATACGCACAAAGTCGCGCGTGGATCCCGGTACAGGTTGTGGACCTTGTAGGCTGTTTCCCTGCTGCTTATGATGAGTGCACCACCGGTGCTCACGCCGACTACGACCGGTGACATTTGAAGGGTACTGTCCCGGCGAAACGTCGCAAGAACGGCGTGCTGATTGTCGCGGATGTAGGCCCGCGCCGCTTCGATGTCCATAGATTGATTCTCGTTCAAACGGCCTGACGCCACCGCGCCTGTTACTCGCCATCCTGGCGAAAGGCGATCTGACTCCGGTGACTGGCGACCCGGCCGCCCCCTGCGCGGTGGTGCGGGAGCCGTGTAGAACTCAGCAGCCCAAAGGTCACGGGCTCGCGGTTCTTCGTGCGTCCGGCAACCAGGGAGAAGCACAGGCGGTGCGGATCTGGCCGCGGGCGCCGCGCGGCGGCTGGGTCGCTGGCAGGCCGGACTGGGCGAGTCCGCCGGTCATGTACGGATTGCCCGTCGGCGCAGATCAGCCTCGTGAACGACGGCCGCCGCATAGCAGTGCGGAAGGCCATGTTCATCCTGCAGCCAGTTCACGCGTTCGGAGAAGCGCAGGAGGCCTGGTCCGCGGTCGAGGCATCCCAACCAGTGGCCGACGTCGTGTCCGGTGATTCTGGGAATTCGTTCGATAAGGCTGTGGTGGGTCTCTTCGGAGCGTTGTTGTGACATTGATGCCTCCAGTACGCACTGGTCAACGAACCATGGAAGGAGCGTGCACCACCAGTCGGACAACGGCAAGACCCGCCACGGCTGTTACGGGATAACCTTCGTCCGTGACCGATACGGACCTCATGTTCACCGGGGATCTGGTTCAGGAGGTGAGCCGATTGTACGACCGGATCCACGGGTGGACGCCGGGCTCTTGGCGGCGGCGGTCAGCTCTCCAGGGCACCCGCGCCGATCGGGTGCGTGCTCTTGCCGCTGACCTCGCGGACCTGGGCCATCAGGCAGGCTCTGGCGCGCCGGCCGATGTCACCCCACAGCGGCTGGCCGACCATGCGCTTGCGGACCAGATCGTTGTGCTGGCTGCTGACCTGGTCGAGACGTTGCTCCAGGACAATTCTGGTCATGTCGGCGAGGATGCCGTGAATCCTCGCCGTGATATCGCGGAGCGGGCTCGGTCGGCGGTACGGGCCGCTCGCCTGGACCTCGATGGGCCCCGGTTCTGAAACAGGCACCTGAGTTCACCATAATCGGGCCTTCCAGGTAGGGGTAGCCATCCCGGGAAGATGTCTCAGGATATCATGTGCCAGTCGGTGTTGATCTCTTTTATGAAGATATTGGCGACGATGCGGGCGCCATCAAGGGTCAGATGCACACCATCGGTGGAGCGGGCCAGCACGGTCTGTCCGCTGTCGTCGGCGAGGTAACTGGTATAGGCGCCATTGTTTGACATACGGTTGTTGATGTTGACAAAACGGACGCCCGGAACTCTCCGGGCGGCATCCGCGGCGGCGTCCCCGAGCTGGCGGTAATAGCCGTTGAGGGTGGGCTCGCGGGCCGGGGGCAGGCTCATCCAGTAGACTTGCCGCCTGCCCTGCGCTGACCAGATCTGCATGACCACGATCGCCCGTCGGCGGTACTCGGCCAGCCACTGGGGTGATCCGGTCGCGAGTGTGCTGCCGTCCGGCAGGGTGATTCCCTGTGCGTCATTGCCGCCGAGGGCGACCACAACCGCCTCTGGATCGCTGTTGGTGACCTGCTCGCGGGCGTGAACGGCCCAGTCGAAGAAATCCGGGCGCACCAGGCCGGTGCCGGCATGGGTGTCGGTGTCCGCGTGGATGGTCCCGTTGGAGCCATGCACGATCGACGGTCCGATACTGTCGCTCAGCGAGTCTCCGGTCACCAGGAGACGCAGCGGGTTGGCGGCGTCGGGATGGCGCCGCGGCGGTATCGCCATGTCAGCCGGGGCGGATGGCGCGGCGGGGGACGGCCCAGCGGATCCGGGTTTCGCCGCGGCGGGCATCGCGGATGGACGCGCTGCCGGGAGACCGTGCTCGGCGGCACCCGCGTGGGCGGAGCTGTCGGTGCCAGCCTGCAGCACGGGTGGTGGCGGAGCCGTCGGGTCGGTGGCCGCCAGCTCCGACGAACTGGCGGAGGCCCCGCCATGGCCGAATGCCGACGCGAGTTCCCGGGGGATTGCGTCGAGCCCGACCGCGTTGGTGATCCGGTCGAGCGGACGCCCCACGCCGAGCACGATGCTGCGGATCAGCCCGGGTGACATGCCTTCGCCGGCATGGACCATGCCGGCGGCGTCGAGGACGAGCAGCAGGCTGAGGCTGGTGACCACAAGCCTGAATGCCTGTCTGGCTGACACCGTGCCGCCGGGCGCGGCCCCTGGCGGGCGGCGGGCGTTATCGGCATCCATCCGCCCGGCATGTCGTGTGCCGGGGAGCAGCGCGGTTGTCTCCGTGTTCAGCTGGATTTTCGGATCGCTGTGCGTGTGCCCGCAGGCCGCCGGCTCCTGAATCGGCTCCAGCTCGCTCATCGTGCCCCCCAACAAGGTTGGAACCTGCTCTTCGTCATCGCTTGACCGGTGCGGCCCGCTGCTTTCATCCACTGTGCTGCTGCTTTGTCCCCGGCGCTTGTGAGGCTGGCTGCCAGAGAACATATGATCATGTTTCTGCCCGCTCCTCCGGCGGCTCCGCGGATCGTTTACGGCGTGTTTCGGATGCCTCGCGACGCATCCACCTGGCAGCCAACAGCCCCCGCAGGGCTGCCAGCGCAGGACTGCCAGCGCCGATCACTCAGAAACGGAAGTAGATAAATGGCGCTACATCCTGCCGGCCGACAATTCCGTGGGCGACCAGGACACACCCGGCGATGACGACGGCCTGGCCGAAGACGCTGAGCTGAGCGAAAATGTCCGCCGCGCGCAGCCGCCAGCTTTTCGGGACGAGCTGGGTGAGAAGCCCGGCGGCGATGGCGAACAGGACGGTACCCGTCACGAGGGGCGCCGGTCCTGATCCCGTCAGCAGCCGGACGAAGATGTCCATGGCGCCCCCGAGGCTGGGGGAACGGAACAGGACCCAGGCCGCGCAGACGAAATGGAAGACGGCCAGGCGCCTGAGCCACAGCCACATGACCGAACGTATCCGGGATGTCCGGGCGGCCGATCCAACGGCGGTGGCGGCGGTCGCCGTGGAGATCGTTATGGTGGTCGCCGGGGCATGGGCTTCGGCGTCGATACGGGCTTCGGGACGGCCGCCGTCCACCGGCGGTGTCCGTGGCGGCGGCACCTCCGGCCATGCGCTGGTCGAGCTGGTCGAGCTGGTCGCCGCTCCCGCTGGAGCAATCGGGCGGTGTGCTCCCCGCGATGGCATGTGAGCGGGTGGCCGGCGATGCTCGGTCCATCTGCGCTCTGCCGCCAGCCCGATCCCGTGCAGAGCGCCCCAGCCGACGTAGGTCCAGGCCGCTCCGTGCCACAGCCCGCCGATGACCATCGTGATCATGAGGTTGGCGTAGGTGCGCCGAGGGCCGCGCCGGTTGCCTCCCAGCGGTAGGTAGATATAGTCCCGCAACCAGCGGGAAAGGGTTATGTGCCACCGTCGCCAGAACTCGCGCAGGCTGGCCGCGGTGTACGGGCGGTCGAAGTTGTCCGGGAAGCTGAAGCCGAGCAGCAGGGCAATGCCGATGGCCATGTCCGAATAGGCGGAGAAGTCGCAGTAGATCTGCACGCCGTAGCCGTAGATCGCGACCAGTACCTCCAGCGACGAGTGCTGGCTCGGGGTGTCGAAGACCGGATCGACGATCTGTGTGGCAAGCAGATCCGCGAGCGCGGTCTTCTTGACCAGGCCGCCGACGATCAGAAAGGCAGCTCGGGTGACCGGCACCTGGCCCGGGTCGCGCGGGGTGGCCAGCTGGGGGATGAACTCACTGGCCCGCACGATTGGCCCGGCCACGAGATGTGGGAAGAAGGCCTGGTAAACAGCGAAGTCGATCGTCTTCGCCGGGCGGATGTGCCCACGCTGGACGTCAATGGCGTATGACATCGCCTGAAAGGTGAAGAAGGAGATGCCGACCGGCAGCGCGACCTGAAGCAGCGGGAGCGGCGCGGGCAGGCCGATGCGGTTGAGCATCCGGTCGACCGAGAGAGCGAAGAAGCCATAATACTTGAACCAGCCGAGCAGGCTCAGATCGCACGCGATCGTCGCGGTGAGGATGCGCCGGTCCGGCCAGCGGGCCAGGGCGAGTGCGGCCGTCTGGTTGACGGCGGTTGAGGCGATCAGGAGCACAACGAACCGTTTATCGGCATATGCGTAGAAGAAGTATGACGCGCCCAGGATGAAGAGCTTCCATCGGCGCGGGTGGGGCATCAGTAGCCAGGAGCCCGCCATGACCGCGGTGAAGAACGCGGCAAACTCGATTGTCGGGAAGAGCATCGATATTCGTCCCCCCGAATATCACGTTGAGCATCAGCTGATTGACTTAAGGTAGCCGAAGGTCTGCTGGTGATGTCATGGTCACGTCCGCCATCGGCGAGGAGGCGTTCATCGGCGGCTGTTCGGTCCCGACTGTTCGGGTCCTGGCTGGGTGCTCGATTGCGTGCGTATGGGTGACCTTTGGTGGAAGTTCGATGGATTGCGAGCGTCAGCGGCGACCGCTCGCTACCTTCCGTCTATGGGCACGGTTCAGGCCAATGGCATCGAAATCGCGTACGAGCTGCACGGTGACCCCAGCGGCCTGCCGCTTCTCATCGTCAGCGGGCTGGGCCAGCAGCTTGTCGGCTGGCATCCTGATCTTCTCCGCGCGATGGTGCGCCGGGGCTTCCAGGTCGTTGTCTACGACAACCGAGACGTCGGGCTTTCCAGTCATTTCGGCCATCTGGGGCAACCTGATCTTATGGCCGCGCTGTCCGGGGACGCCGGCGTCGTTCCCTACCGGCTCTTGGACATGGCGGCTGATGCCGCCGGTCTGATGGACGCTCTTGGCTGGGAGTCCGCGCACATTTTCGGGATTTCCATGGGCGGCATGATCGCCCAGACGCTTGCGCTGCGCTTTCCCGGCCGTGTGCGCAGTCTGACGTCGGCTTCCTCGACCACGGGCAACCATGCGGAAAGCTGGCCGACTCCGGCCGCGGCCGCCGCTTTGCTGCGCCCGGCTGCGGCGGACCGCGAGGCGTTCATGGACGGAGCCGAGGAGGCGTACAGCGTCATCGGCTCCGGAGAGTTCCCCTACGACCGCGCGTGGGTGCGGGAGCGGGCCGGGCTGGCATGGGACCGCGGGTATGACCCGCAGGGGCCGGTGCGACAGCTGATCGCCATCCTGGTTGCCGAGGACCGGACGGCCGAGCTCGGCCAGCTGACGATTCCGACCCTGGTCGTGCACGGTACGAACGACCCGCTCATTCCGGTTGCCGGCGGGCGTCTCACCGCGGCCGCCGTCCCGGCCGCGGAGTTGCTGGAGATCGATGGAATGGGCCACGATCTCCCGCGCCAGGTCTGGGAGCGCCTGTTGGACAAGATCGACGATGTGGTCCACCGCGGTGAAGCGGCCAGGTCCGCAGGTAGGACCGCTATCGCGTAGTCGCATGTGACAGCCGGCGCTTGGGGATCGACGTGTTTCGACAACTGTCATCCTTGTTACTTTCCGTTACGGATCAGGTGGATACCGGGGTGCTCGCTGGGTATGTGACGGCATGACGTTGTATCATTACACGGAAGTAGGAATTGGATAAAATCCCTGCTTCTTGTTCGCATATTGCTTGCGTTGTTATGACCGACTGCTGATCCGACTGGCTGTCACGAGGGGTAAGGGTCATTCGAACAGGTCCGGTATCTGACAGCCGTCCCGCCTGGTTCGGTGGACAACTCGGCTTCGCTGGTAGGACGGTCGAGCGTGGGCGACCGCGATGGTTCGCCCCGTTGGTCGCCGGCCTGGCGATGATCGTGCTGCTTGCGCTGCTCGTCTTGGTGGTAGGGAAAGCAGGTCTGCGAGCGGCCGAACGGGAGCGATTGTCCGACCGTTCTCGACTGGTTGAACGAATCGCCCAAAATGCGTCGAATATTTATGATCCGGGACAATTGCGAACAGCGGTCGAGCGTTTGTCGTTCAGGCCGGGCCAGCCTGATTCCAACGCGCTGCTGCTGCGGCAGTTCCAACTGACGCCCGCTGGCGATCCGAGCCTGCTCGTCGCCCTTGTCGACCCGGCGGGCACGCCTGGGGCCGCGTTTCCCGCGGGGCATCGGCTGTCGATATCTGATCTTGGTGTGGCCTGGTCTGCCGCGCTCGCTGGCCGTGCGGCCGTGTCGCCCGTGTTCGTGCTGGATGACCGGATCGTGCGGGCCACGGTTGTGCCGGTGGGTGCTGGGCCGCCGTGGGCGATATTGGTACAGGTCGCCGACGAGGCGGTGACCCAGCGGCGCAATGAGCAGCTTGTCGCGTTCGCCGGTGCTCCCGGCGGATTCAGCGATCTTGATGCCATGGGCGTCACGCTCTCATCCTCGGACCAGGCGTCGCGGGGCCGGCGTCTGCTGGCACCGGCGGAGCTCACGGGCCTGGTTCCGGGCACGGTCCGGGTATGGACATCAGGCCGCGGCGCGGCACAGGTGACTACTTTCGCTGCCCGCCAGCGGACGACCGGCTACACGACGATCTTCCGGCAGCCCACCGCGCGCCTGTTCGCTGATCCGCGGGCCGAGCAGCGTCGCTATGATCTGCTTCTGTTCGTTATCTGTGCCGTCTGTCTGGGCGGGCTGGTCGCGTTCAGGCTGCGCCGGGAGCGGGCCGCCAAGCGCGGCCGAGCCCGAGCGCACACCGTGCTCGGCGGCATCCGGGACATCATCGTGGTTGCCGGCGAGAACCGGGCGATGACTTTTGTCAGCCCGGCCGTCTGGGACCTGCTTGGTTATGACCCCGCTTACTGGCTCGGTTACCCGCTGACCGACTTCGCGCACGCTGATGACGTGGAGCGGATCGAGCGGTTACTTGCTGAGCCAGGCGGTGGCACCGCTTTCGATGTGCGACTGACCATGGCATCGGGCGCCACGCGCTGGTTCGACCTGGAGACCAGTGACCTCACCGACCATCCGGCGCTGGCCGGTGTGCTGGTCACCTGCCATGAGACAGGGGAGCGCAAGAGCCTACAGGATCAGCTCAGCCACCAGGCGTCACACGACGCGCTCACCGGTATCCCCAACCGGACGCTCTTCACCAGCGAGCTGGCGGCGGCGGCCGGTGCCGCTCGTTCGGGCGGAGCGCCATTCGCGCTCCTGTTCATCGACCTCGATCACTTCAAGCCGGTCAACGACAGCCTTGGTCATGATGCCGGCGACGTGGTGCTGCGGATCGTCGCGGAGCGTCTCGTCCGGATGCTGCGCGATGGTGATGTGGCGGCCAGGCTCGGCGGCGACGAGTTCGGGATCCTGCTCGCGGGTGCGGACGAGGCGTCAGCGGGCGCGGTCGCCGACCGGGTGATCAAATCCATCCGTGCTCCGATAGCGGTTGGAACCTCGGTCGTTCAGGTCGACGTCAGTATCGGCGTCGCGGCCTCGACGTTGCCGCTGGAGGCCCCCGAACATTTCCTGAGCGTCGCGGACCAGGCCATGTACGAGGCCAAGCGGTCAGGCAAAGGCCGGTTCGTCGTGGCGGCCGCCGCGCGGCCCAGCGCGCCAGCGGGCACGCCGGGCGTCGTGGGCCGGTCACAGATTCCCGTTATTGATCTTTCTAGCGAACCGCACCCGACCGTGCCGCACCAGCCCACGGCCGGCACGGCTGACCGACCCCGCCGCGCATCCGGCCGGCCGGCGCCCACCGGCCGGGCTGGCCGCCATGGGTTTGATCGCCTGCTGACTCCCCTGGTCAGCGGCGGCGTCCTGCTCATGCTGGTCACGGTCATCCTGTGGCTGGAGACGCAGGCGCGTTATGGCGCCGAGCACCGGCGCATGGCCGAGCGGACAGGCCTCACGACCATCATGGCCGACTTCTCCGCGCGCATCGCCGACCCGCAGCGCCTGATCGGGCCCGCTTCGCAGGTCCCCTGGTCGCTGACTGACCAGGCACGTGACACCCAGTTGCTGCGGTCGTTCGCCGCATCGGGCTTCGGCGGGAAGAACTATGTCTGGGCGTTGGCTTCTCCCAGCGGGGGAACCCTGGCCGCGCTGCAGCCGTCCGCCACGCCGCTGCCGATCGGCCCGCTGGACGAGGCCTGGCGGACCGCGCTCGGTGGGCGGGCCGGCAACTCACCGGTCATGACTGTCGACGGCGTCCCGCGTGACTACGTCACCATCCCGGTGATCCGGGCAGGCCAGCCAGTGGCTGTTCTCGTCATGGGTGAGTCGCTGCGGGACTCACCGACCCAGGCCAGTCTGGCGGCCGGCGGCATGCTCGGGCCCGGCCTGGGTGGCTTCTCCATTGTGGACTCCGCCGGAGCGGTCATGTTCTCCTGGAACCCCGCGCTGATCGGGCACCAGCTGGCCTTCCAGCACGACCTGGCCGGCCTGCGGGGCGGTGCGGCCAGGCAGATCCACCCGGCTGGAGCCGATGGCCAGGTCACGCTCGCCGCCGTGATCGGAAGCCTGGCCGACGGTGGGTACGTCATCTTCCAGCAACCGGTTTCGGGCTTCTACGGAGACATCCGGTCCGGCCGGTTGCGCGGTGACGTGAGCCTGCTTGCTTGTATCGCCACCGTGGTCATCGGGTTCACCGTTCTCAGCGGTCGGCGGGAAGCGGCACTGCGCCGCGAAGAAGGACGGCTGCAAGCGCTGCTCCACAACGCGCATGACCTTGTACTTACCAGCGGTGAGGACGGCCGCATCACCTTTGTCAGCTCCGCTGTTGAAGTACTGCTCGGATACCGGACCCCGTGCTATGCCGGCCGGCAGCTACTGAGCGTTGCCCATCCGGAGGACCTGGTCACTCTGGCGGAGTTCTGGCGGCTGGCCAGGGAGGTGGGTACCGCCGCGGTCCGCGACGTCCGGCTACGAGCTTTTGACGGTGGGTATCGCTGGTTCGACATCGAGGCAAGCGACCTGCGCGATCAGCCGGAGGCGGCCGGCATCGTACTGACCTGTCACGAAATCGGCGAACGCCGGGCCTTGCAGGATCAGCTGCGCCACCAGGGCCGCCATGACGCTCTCACCGGGCTGCCGAACCGGGCTGCCTTTGTCCGGCGCCTGCACGGCATCGCCGCGGACGGTGCGGTCTCGACGTTCGCGGTGCTATTTATTGATCTTGACCGGTTCAAGCCGCTGAATGACACCTATGGTCATGACGTTGGAGACAAAGTATTGCGGATCATCGGAGCCCGGCTGGGCCGGGCGCGCGGGGAGGAGGATGTGGTCTACCGCCTTGGCGGCGACGAGTTCGCCGTTGTGCTGTGCGATGCGGACGATACGCAGGCTCACGCCGTCGCGGACCGGTTACTTGACACGATCCGTCGGCCTATGTCCGTCGGGGTGGCGGTGGTCAGCGTTGACGCCACCATCGGCATCGCCGTGGCGGAGTCGGCCGACAGCCTCCCGGAGGTCGTCGTTCACAACGCGGATCTTGCCATGTATCGGGCGAAGAAGGCCGGCCGTAACCGTAACGCGGTGTTGATGCCCACCCCGTCGGAAGCCTCAGGTTCGGGACCGGTGGGAACGTCGTCCGCCACGTGCGTGTAGGTAGTCCCGGACGACGTACTGGCCCAGAGCCGCCGGATCCGGGGAAAACACCCGGCCGCCGTTGCGCCGCGCGACCTCGTCGACGAACTGCACCAGCCGCGGTTCGCTGTCGAGCATGAACACGTTGATCGTTGCGCCGCGCCGGGTCAGCCGGTCCACTTCGGCCAGCGTCAACTCAAGGGTTTCCGGTGCGGGCGGCCAGGAGAAGGCGGGTGTGCCGTTGCGCATCAGGTGCGCGGTCGGCTCGCCGTCGGTGACCACAAGTACGACCGGTTCGGAATCCGGATGTTTCGACACCAGCCGGCCCGCGATCATCAGTGCGTGCTGGAGGTTGGTGCCCTGCACCACTTCGGAGTCCAGCCCGGCGAGCTCCACCGGGCGCAGCAGGCGGGCATAGTCGGAAAAACCGACCAGATGGATCGTGTCCTGCGGAAATTTTGTACTGATCAGCGTGTGCAGCGCGAGCGCTGTCGATTTCGCCACCCCCCACGTCCCGCGCAGCGCCATGGAGTAGGACAGGTCGACCAACAAGCACACCACGGCCGAGGTCCGGCGTTCGGTCTCGACGATCTCGAAGTCGCGGACCTCCAGGCGGATCGCTCCGTCCGGGCCGGTCGGCCCCGCCCGCAGGACCGCGTTGCGAATCGTGTGGACCACGTCGATGGGCTGGGTGTCGCCGAAGCGCCATGGCCGGGACGTCCCGGTGAGCTCGCCGGCCGCACCGGCGTCAGCGGCATCATGGTCACCGCGTCCGTGCGCGTCCAGCCGGCGGAAGATACGGGCCAGCGCGGTCTGCCCGATGCGCCGGACAGCCCGTGGGGTCAGTTCCAGCCGGCCGGCGTTGCGGGTCACGAAGCCCTGGCGTTCCAGCTCCTTTTCGATCTGCCTGAGGGCACGCAGATCGTCGACGGCATCGCGGCCGAGCGCCCGCGCGACCGCGTCCGGGTCGATGTCCTCCAGCGACGCCCCGGCGTAGTCCTGGGACAGCGCGGCAGCCAGTTCATCGAGCTCGGCCAGCTCCTGCAACACGCTGGTGGCCTCCCCCAGGCCGAGCGGGGTGTCGCCGGTCATCGGGCTGCGCAGGTGGCCGCGGGTGGACTGGCCCCAGCTGAGGTCGGGGCGGGCGGCCTGGAGCGCATCGCGCAGCCGGGACAGCTCGGTCGTCAGGCCCATGTCGGCCATGGCCGTCGCCATCAGATCGGCCAGTTCCTGCCGTTGCTGCGGGGACAGGCCCGCCATCAGCCGCGCGGCGGCGGCGGCACGCCGCGCCAACGAGTCCACCAGCTCGTCCAGCGAGCGCGGGTTCTCCGGGAAGAAATCACCGAAGGAGCGCATGAAGTCGTCGAAGACCGCATCGGTGTGCTCGCCGCGGGCATCCGCCTCCAGCATGCTGTTGAGTGCGTTCAGCATCTCCGCCACGCGGGCCATGCTCGCGGGGGTGGCGTTTTCCAGCGCCTGTTTCATACCGCGGAACTGGGTGTCGAGCACCTCGCGGCGGAGCAGGTCGGAGATCTTCGCGAACGTCTTGCGGGCGATGGGCGACCGCCACTCGTAATCCGCCAGCGCGTTCACGGCTCGGGCCGGATCGCCTGGCAGCGCGTCGAGCTCAGCCTCGCGCAGGCGGGCGTCGTCGGAAGGGTCGGGGAACAGCGCGGCCCGCTCCTGCCCGACGGCCGTGTCAAGATATTCGCGGATCTGTTTCAGGGTGCCGTCCAGGCGGCCGCGCGCGCGGGTCTCGCGGCGGCGCTGTTCCACCTGGCGGCGCAGATCTTCCAGGCCACGGTGGTTGTGTGTGCCGCGGCGCAGCAGCGCGTCCAGAGCCTCCCGCGGGGTTCTGCCGTTGAGGATGTGCTCGGACATCTCGTCCAGCGCGCCCGCCACGTCGAACGGGTAGGCAAGGGGATCGGGACCGCCGCCCCACGGGCCGTACCGGAATCCCGCCGGTCCGGTCCCGGCGCTCATCCGCCGTACACCGTCCGGCCCGGCAGCTCCTCCTTGGCGAGCCGCCGGTTGAGGTGCAGCCCTTCCATGGCGAGTTCCAGCCCAGCCGCGGCGAGCCCCGGCGATTCCGCGCCGTCGATGCCGAGCCTGCCGAGGATCGCGGCGAACCCCGGCACCGGGCCCACTCGCCGCAGCAGCTCCGCCGCCGGGACGAGATCGCCGGTCTCGACCGGGCCGTCCACTTCGAAACGCCGTTGCAGACCGCTGAGGTCGGTTCCGGCGAGCCGGGCGCGAAAGGTCTCGGCGAGCGCCCGCCGCAGCAGGTGCGCAAGGATCTCATCCTCCCGCCCCTCCTCCAGCTGGTCGAACTCGATCTTGCCGCGGACCGCCGGCACGATGGCCGAGAGGTCGACGACCCTCGCCGTCGGGACGCTCTCGCCGGCCAGCGCGGCCCGGCGCACCGCCGAGGCGGCCACGGTCTCGACGGCGGCCACCGACAGCCGGGCCGATACGCCGGAGCGGCGATCGACCTGTGGCGCGTCGCGCACCAGCCGGGTGAAGCGCGCGACCACCTCGAGCAGGTGTTCAGGCACAGTGGGAAGGCCCAGCGGTGACTCCCGCCAGGACAGCACGGCCTCCTGCCGGATCAGGGCCAGCTCGTCGCCCAGGCGAAGCGGGTAATGAGTGCGGACCTCGGCGCCGAACCGGTCCTTGAGCGGGGTGATGATCCGGCCCCGGTTGGTGTAGTCCTCGGGATTCGCCGAGGCGACGAGAAACAGGTCGAGCGGGAGCCGCAGGAGGTACCCCCGGACCTGGATGTCGCGTTCCTCCAGCACGTTCAGGAGCGAGACCTGGATGCGTTCGGCCAGATCGGGAAGCTCGTTCACGCTGAAGATGCCGCGGTTGGTGCGTGGTATCAGGCCGTAGTGGACGGTCTCCGGATCCCCCAGGGTACGGCCCTGCGCGACCTTGACCGGGTCGACGTCGCCGATCAGGTCACCGACGCTGGTGTCCGGTGTGGCCAGTTTCTCGCCGAACCGTTGGGAGCGGTGCCTCCAGGCGACCGGGGTGTCGTCGCCGAATTCGGTGATCAACAGCCGGCACCGGATGCACGCCGGAGCATAGGGATGATCGTTGATTTCGCAACCAGCGACCACCGGTGTCCACTCGTCCAGCAGCCCCACCAGGGTTCGGATCAGGCGGGTCTTGCCCTGCCCGCGTTCCCCGAGGAAGACGATGTCGTGCCCGGCGAGCAGGGCGCGTTCGACCTGGGGGAGCACGGTGTCCTCGAAGCCGAGGATGCCGGGGAACCGGTTCTCACCATCCGCCATCCGGGCGAGGGTGTTGTTGCGCAGTTCGGTGCGTACGGACCGGTGCTGATGTCCTGAGCCGCGCAGGACGCCGAGCGTTGTCGGTTCAGGGGACTGCGGGGCCTGAGGCCCGGACAGATCGAGCACTAGTTGACGGTACGTCCCCGCGCTCTCATCCGCAGGGAAGTCG